>NZ_JBFSVE010000002.1:0-132916 GCF_041467715.1 Vibrio sp. 10N.247.311.14 | reverse complement strand
TTCGGAACCGCCGTATGCGACCCACGCTTGTACGGTGGTGTGAGAGGACGGAGGCCGTGAGGCCTCCTCCTACTCGATTCATCTGTTGTAGAAGATCCCCAAGTCGCTCGTTCCTCGCTCTTGAGGATGACGACTTTTTAAAATCACGCTCTATATCATTAGTTGGTTAGATAAAATTGCGTGTTCCGCCATTCCCTAGACTGACGAAGGAAGGAGTAGGGAATCTCTAACAAAGAGAGCGTATCCGTTATAGTACCCCCATTCCTTGCGCTTCTAACATATCGACTAGATCGATCAGCGGTAAGCCGATCAAAGTATTTGGGTCTTTCCCTTCCATCTGTTTAAACAACGCGATGCCTAACCCTTCACACATAAAGCTACCTGCGCAGTAATAAGGCTGCTCTTTTTCAACATAACTAATGATCTGTTGCTTAGTTAAATCGCGGAAATGCACTACAAAGGTGTCGAGACGTGTGTCAGCTTCATTGGTTTCGTTGTTCCAAACCGAAAGCCCAGTATAAAAAGTAATGCTCTTGCCGCTTTGACGAGATAACTGCTCGATCGCTTTTTCTCGAGTGTGAGGCTTACCAATGATCTCTCCATCAATTACGCAAACCTGATCAGAACCAATGACTAAGCTAGGTTGCTCCACAACACAAGACTTAGCTTTGGTCTCAGCAAGGCGCATTACCAGCTGTTGAGGCGTCTCTTCAGGAAGCGGCGTTTCATCGCAGTCTGGCTTGGCTGTAATGAAGCTTAACTGTAGTTTTTTGAGGATCTCTTGCCTAAATGGTGATGTAGAGGCTAAAACTAGTTGGTAATTTCTCATTTTAATTTACAATTCAAGGAAGCATTTATCTCAGGATAACGTAACTTGTCCTGCTATTCATAATGCTCTGAATAGGAAAGGCAGGAAAGTACATTTTTTTTGCCATTTCCTTTGACTAAACACGATTTGGAAGATAAGATTCGCGCCCTATGCAAAAGGAAAAAATACCGCGTACAGTTGATCCGGCAAGAACGGCTCAAAAACGACTCGATATGGATGGTATCATCCAGGTCAGTCTTTTGAAGCGTTTAACTGAAGCAACTGAAGGCGTAAAACGTGACGCGCAAGTCTCAATGTCATTTGGGCTTGATGAACAACGATTAGTCGTTATCTCTGGTAAAGCTAACGTCGAAGTCGATTTAGAGTGTCAACGTTGTAATGAGGTTTTCGCACATGAGTGCGATGTCCAATTTACTTATACTCCTGTTTACAGTGAGAAAAGTGAAGAGGAAGCACCGGAAGAGTACGATTTGGTAGATCTGAACGAGTACGGTGAGTTAGACCTGATTCAATTAGTTGAAGACGAGTTCATCCTTGGATTGCCACAAATAGCAATGCACGACGATGCGAAATGTAGCGTTAACTCAAATAACTTGGTGTTTGGTGAACTTCCTGAAGAAATTGAGGAAGACAAAAAGCCGAATCCATTTGATGTTTTAAAAAGCTTAAAGAAGTAATTGCTTCTTTAAGAATTTACATAGGAGTAGGGTCAATGGCCGTACAAAAGAGCAAGAAATCACGTTCAATGCGTGGCATGCGTCGTTCACACGATGCGCTAACTACAGCTGCACTTTCTGTAGACGCAACTTCAGGTGAAACTCACCTACGTCACAACGTGACTGCCGAAGGTTTCTACCGCGGCAAAAAGGTTATCAACAAGTAAGGTTGACCTTTGCAAAATCTAACCGTTGCGCTTGATGCAATGGGCGGGGACTTCGGTCCTCGTGTAACAGTGCCTGCCGCCGTGCAGGCACTGTCGTATTTCCCAGAGCTAAAAGTCATTCTAATAGGTGATCGAAACGCGATCACATCTCAATTATCTTCATTAGGTCGAATGCCTGATTCTCGTTTGAGTATCCAGCATTGTGATCGAGTCATTTCCAATTCTGAAAAACCTTCACTAGCCTTACGTAATAGTCAGGGTAGCTCTATGCGTGCCGCTATCGATCTGGTTGCCGAATCACAGGCTGATGCTTGTGTGAGTGGTGGTAACACTGGCGCATTGATGGCTTTATCCCGTTTCAGACTCAAGCTTCTTCCCGGTATTGATAGGCCTGCATTGGTTTCAGCTTTGCCTACTGCATCCGGAAATCGCACATGGATGCTTGATTTAGGGGCGAACGTTTCTAGTGACGCAGATTCACTCTTTCAGTTTGCTGTCATGGGCAGTGCATTAGCAGAACAACATTTAGGTCGCGCACCACGTGTCGCTATCTTGAATATCGGTGCAGAAGAAATTAAAGGTAATGACCTTGTAAAACGATGCGCTGAAATGTTGTCTAATACTCAGTCTGTGAACTTCATAGGCTATATTGAAGGTAATCAATTACTTCAAGATGCTGCTGATGTCGTCGTATGTGATGGTTTTGTGGGCAATGTCTGCTTAAAAACGTGCGAAGGTACGGCTCAGCTCTTTATTGATAAGCTAAAAACGCGCATGATGGCTTCAACAATAAAGGGTTGGATAGCCAGAATGCTGTTTTCTGAGCTATTTACTGAATTAAAAACCTTGAACCCCGACCAGTATAACGGCGCAAGTTTGTTAGGATTGCGCGGCATTGTCATTAAAAGTCATGGAAGTGCTGATGTGTCTGCAGTCGTCAACGCGATTGGTGAAGCAGTACACGAGGTCAAACGACAAGTCCCCAGCCGCATTAGCGATCGTTTGGAAGCGGTTTTACTCGAGAGGCATTATTAGTCTTCATGTATAGCAAAATTTTAGGTACTGGCAGCTACTTGCCATCTCAGGTGCGTACTAACGCAGACTTAGAGAAAATGGTAGAGACTAGCGATGAGTGGATCGTTGCTAGAACGGGTATTAAAGAGCGTCGTATTTCAGCGGAAAACGAAACCGTTGCTGATATGGCGTTTTACGCTGCTGAAAATGCCATTGAAATGGCAGGTATCGACAAAGAAGAGATTGATTTAATCATCGTTGCGACAACCAGCAGTAGCCACACATTCCCGTCTTCGGCATGTCAGGTACAAGGCAAGCTTGGTATCAAAGGCTGCCCTGCGTTTGATTTGGCTGCAGCGTGTTCTGGTTTTGTCTACGCACTGTCTGTTGCTGATCAACACATCAAGACTGGCATGTGTAAGAACGTTTTGGTAATTGGTGCTGATGCACTGTCAAAAACCTGTGATCCGACTGACCGCTCTACTATCATCCTATTTGGTGATGCAGCAGGCGCGGTGGTTGTAGGCGCAAGCGAAGAGCCAGGTATTTTGTCTACTCATATTTACTCTGATGGTAAATACGGTGAGCTTCTAAGCCTAGAAGTACCAGAGCGCGGCGGTGATGCAGACAAATGGCTGCACATGGCGGGCAACGAAGTATTTAAAGTGGCGGTAACTCAGCTTTCTAAGCTAGTTAAAGACACCTTAGCGGCGAACAATATGGATAAGTCAGAGCTTGATTGGTTAGTTCCACACCAAGCGAACTACCGTATTATCTCGGCAACCGCTAAAAAGCTGACGATGTCGCTTGATCAAGTAGTGATTACTCTTGATAAGCACGGCAACACGTCAGCAGCTACCGTACCAACGGCCCTAGATGAGGCTGTTCGCGACGGGCGAATTAAACGTGGTCAAACGCTTCTACTTGAAGCATTTGGCGGCGGCTTCACTTGGGGTTCTGCGTTAGTTAAATTCTAACCCTAAGCGATAATCAACAAACAAGGCACATAACTTATGTGCCTTATTCAATTTTTTGCTTTGCTTAAAGGAAAATTACAATGAGCAAATTTGCTATCGTATTCCCAGGCCAAGGCTCTCAAGCTATCGGTATGCTTGCTGACCTAGGCGAACAGTATGATGTTGTTAAAAAGACATTTGCTGAAGCTTCAGAAGCACTTGGTTACGATCTATGGGCATTGGTTCAAGATGGTCCTGTAGAAAATCTAAATGAAACTTTTCGCACTCAACCGGCTCTATTAACAGCGTCTGTTGCAATTTGGCGTGTATGGCAAGAGCTTGGCCTAGAGCAACCTGTAAATCTAGCAGGTCACAGCCTAGGTGAATATTCTGCTCTTGTATGTGCCGGCGTTATCGACTTTAAAGAAGCGATCAAGCTGGTTGAACTACGTGGTCAACTGATGCAAGAAGCGGTTCCTGCAGGTGTTGGTGCAATGTACGCAATCATCGGTCTAGACGATGAAGCGATTGCTAAAGCGTGTGAAGAAGCTGCGCAAGACGAAGTTGTGTCTCCAGTTAACTTTAACTCTCCTGGCCAAGTTGTTATCGCGGGTAACAAAGCTGCAGTAGAGCGTGCTGGTGCACTTTGTAAAGAAGCGGGCGCTAAGCGTGCACTTCCGTTACCTGTTTCTGTGCCGTCTCACTGTGCACTGATGAAGCCAGCAGCAGATAAGCTAGCAGTGGCTCTAGAAGCTCTAGAGTTCAACACGCCAGCATTGCCTGTTATCAATAACGTTGATGTTATTGCTGAAACAGACCCTGCAAAAATTAAAGACGCACTTGTTCGTCAGCTATACAGCCCAGTTCGTTGGACTGAAGGTGTACAAGCGATGAATGAGCAAGGCGTTGAGAAGCTACTTGAATTAGGCCCTGGTAAAGTTCTTACTGGTCTAACAAAACGAATCGTAAAAACTATGACAGCTGCTGCAGTTAATGATACTGCATCACTAGAAGCTGCTAAGTAAATAACCACTTAATAGAGAAGTTATGATGAATTTAGAAGGCAAAGTTGCACTAGTTACAGGCGCAAGCCGTGGCATCGGTCGTGCAATCGCTGAACTTTTAGTTGAGCGTGGTGCTAAAGTTATCGGTACTGCGACATCTGAAGGCGGCGCAGCTGCAATCAGCGAGTACCTTGGTGAGAACGGTAAAGGTCTTGCTCTTAATGTAACGGATACTGACTCAATTGCTGCTACACTGAAAACCATCAACGATGAATTCGGTGCGATTGACATTCTAGTTAACAACGCAGGTATCACTCGTGATAACCTACTGATGCGTATGAAAGACGACGAATGGAATGACATCATCGATACTAACCTAACTCCTATCTTCCGCATGTCTAAAGCTGTATTGCGTGGCATGATGAAGAAGCGTCAAGGTCGTATAGTAAACGTTGGTTCTGTAGTAGGTACAATGGGTAACGCTGGTCAAGCTAACTACGCAGCTGCAAAAGCAGGCGTAATTGGTTTTACTAAATCAATGGCTCGTGAAGTTGCGTCTCGTGGCGTTACAGTGAACACTGTAGCTCCTGGTTTCATCGAAACTGACATGACTAAAGCGCTAAATGATGACCAACGTGCAGCAACTTTGGCGAATGTACCAGCAGGTCGACTAGGTGACCCTCGCGAAATCGCTGAAGCTGTGGTATTTTTGGCGTCACCTGCGGCAGCTTATATCACAGGTGAAACACTTCACGTCAATGGCGGTATGTACATGGTGTAAATTATGTGCAACATTTGTGCATGATTTAAGTCAAGATCATACGTAATTTCGGTTAAAATCGTGAAAATTGTGGTTTGACCAGAAAAGTTGACCTTGCAACTTTCAATAGATTGAATAAACTACGGAAAACATCGCATAAAGCGAACTCTGTAAAGGAAAAGAAAAAATGAGCAACCTCGAAGAACGCGTAAAGAAAATCATTGTTGAACAGCTAGGTGTAGACGAAGCTGAAGTTAAAAACGAAGCTTCTTTCGTTGATGACCTAGGTGCAGATTCTCTAGACACAGTAGAGCTAGTAATGGCTCTAGAAGAAGAATTTGACACTGAAATCCCAGATGAAGAAGCTGAGAAAATTACTACTGTTCAAGCAGCTATCGATTACGTAACTAGCGCTCAGTAATAATCTCTCCCAGGCGGTCACCTCGACCGCCTGTGTTTTATCTAACTCATCTATCCTCATCTTAAATCACCTCAATCCCCGGAGTGTAAAATCGTGTCCAAGCGTCGTGTAGTTGTCACTGGCATGGGTATGTTGTCACCGGTAGGCAACACTGTAGAATCTTCTTGGAAAGCCCTGCTAGCTGGTCAAAGTGGTATCGTTAATATCGATCATTTTGATGCAACCAATTTCTCAACTCGTTTTGCAGGTCTAGTTAAAGACTTTAACTGCGAAGAGTATATGACTAAAAAAGATGCTCGTAAGATGGACTTGTTCATCCAGTACGGCGTCGCAGCAGGTATTCAAGCTTTAGATGATTCAGCCCTAACTATTACTGAAGAAAACGCTCCACGTGTGGGTGTTGCTATCGGTTCTGGTATTGGTGGTCTTGGTTTGATCGAAGCCGGTCACCAAGCTCTAACTGAAAAAGGCCCTCGTAAGATCAGCCCGTTCTTCGTACCGTCGACGATCGTGAATATGATTGCTGGTCACATGTCTATCATGCGTGGCCTACGCGGTCCAAACATCGCGATTTCTACTGCATGTACGACTGGCCTACATAACATTGGTCACGCGGCTCGTATGATTGCATACGGCGATGCAGACGCAATGCTAGCGGGTGGTGCTGAAAAAGCATCAACTCCACTAGGTATGGGCGGTTTTGGTGCGGCTAAAGCACTTTCTACTCGTAACGATGAGCCTCAAAAAGCTTCTCGTCCATGGGACAAAGGCCGTGATGGCTTCGTTCTTGGCGACGGTGCAGGCATGATGGTTCTTGAAGAGTACGAACATGCGAAAGCTCGTGGAGCTAAGATTTACTGTGAGCTAGTTGGCTTCGGTATGTCGGGTGACGCTTACCACATGACATCTCCAAGTGAAGATGGCTCAGGTGGCGCACTAGCAATGGAAGCGGCTATGCGTGATGCTGGCATTACTGGTGAACAAATCGGTTATGTAAACGCACACGGTACTTCGACTCCTGCAGGTGACGTAGCGGAAGTTAAGGGCATCAAGCGTGCTCTTGGCGAAGCAGGCAGCAAGCAAGTATTGGTTTCTTCTACGAAATCAATGACAGGCCACCTTCTAGGTGCTGCTGGTTCTGCTGAAGCTATCATCACGGCTATGTCTTTGGTTGACCAAATTGTTCCACCAACAATCAACCTAGATGATCCTGAAGAAGGCTTAGATATTGACTTAGTACCTCACACTGCGCGTGAAGTTAGCAACATGGAATATGCTGCATGTAACTCATTCGGTTTCGGTGGTACAAACGGCTGTTTGATCTTCAAAAAGATTTAATCATCTTATTAAAGACGTAAACACTCGTAGATAGTCACAATTAGACTTGTTTTTAAACGGCTTGATGCTTTAGCATTGAGCCGTTTCTTTTTATGGGGAAAAACATGTTTTGGGTTGATGGAGAAAGCCAGCAAACTATCGATATTTTGGATCGCTCGTTTCAGTACGGAGACGGCTGTTTTACGACAATGCTCGTGAGTGATGGTGAGATACAACATCTTCACGATCATCAGCACCGTGTCGACGAGTGCCTTAAAGCACTACGCATTTCTGCTCTTGATTGGGATGTTGTTAGTCTTTGGCTCGATACTGCGCTTCAACACATCCAACATAACGCTCTTCATGGCACAAAGAGCCTTGATGGTTCAAAGAAGCTCCATAACGCCAACAAGCCTCATAATCAAAAAGCAGGGATCAAGCTGCACGTTAGTCGTGGAGCGGGTGGGCGTGGCTACAGTACCAAGAATATCGCCAAGCCGACAATCACCATCAGTACCTTTGATTACCCAAGCCATTATTCAGCGTGGCAAGACTCCGGTGTTGAACTCGGTATCTGCCATCAAGCGCTAGGTTTGAGCCCACTACTGGCTGGCCATAAGCACAATAATCGCCTTGAGCAGATTTTGATGAAAGATGAAATGGATCAAGCTAATGAAGTGGATGGTGTGGTTCTTGATATATCGGGCAATGTGATTGAAACCACCATGGCCAATCTGTTCTGGCGCAAAGGTCAGTCGATATACACACCTCAACTCACTCAAAGTGGTGTCGCGGGGGTTATGCGTAAGCAAGTGTTAACCGCGCTGAATCAGGCTGAACTTTCCGTTACAATTAGTGACTACTGCTTATCTCAACTCATGCAAGCTGATGAGGTTTTCATGACAAACTCCATTTTAGGGGTTGCCCCAGTTACCCGTATTAGTGATACCCAATTTAACATTGGAACCGTTACTCGTAGCCTTCAAGGACAACTAAACTCGTGATCAAAAAGTTATTTATTTTTATTATCTTGTGCTTAATTGCAGCCGGTGCTGCTGGTTTTTATGTTTACAACCAAGCGCAAGATAACCTGAAACAAGTTATTCAATTAGAAAAACCACAAGTCGTGACTGTTGCTTCAGGTAGCAGCTTTAACCGCGTTCTAGCCCAGTTGATTAACGAGGGGCTGTTTGAGGCTTCTCCTTACGAGAAATTAATCCGTAAGTTACATCCTGAGCTTGTAGACGTAAAAGCGGGTACTTTCCTGCTTGAACCGGGTTTAACCTTAGAGCAAGCGCTACAGGTGCTTGTAGAAGGGAAAGAACACCAGTTTACTATTACCTTTGTTGAAGGCAGTCGTTTTGACGAATGGCTTGTTCAGCTAAAAGACAGCGAATTCATTCAACAGACATTGGATGGCGTTTCTGAAAAAGAGATCGCTGAAAAGTTGGGTATTGAAAACGAAAAGCTAGAAGGTCTCTTCTTAGCAGAAACGTATCACTACACCTACGGCACCACTGATTTAGATTTGTTGAAGCGCGCGCATCGAGACCTAATGAGCGTGGTGAATGAAGAGTGGGAAAATCGAGCGGATAAGCTGCCTCTTAAATCGCCATACGAAGCGTTAATTCTTGCATCTATCATTGAGAAAGAGACCGCTGTTGCGTCAGAACGTGAGCGTGTTTCTTCTGTGTTTGTTAACCGTCTAAACAAGCGTATGCGTTTGCAAACTGACCCAACGGTTATCTATGGCATGGGTGACAGCTACGATGGCAACATCCGTAAGAAAGACTTACGCACGCCAACGCCTTACAACACCTATACAATGAGTGGCTTGCCACCGACACCTATCGCTATGGCAGGCAAAGCGTCTATCAACGCGGCGTTGAATCCAGAGAAGAGCAACTACTTGTATTTCGTTGCGAGTGGAACAGGTGGTCACGTATTTTCAAAGAGTTTGACTGAGCATAACCGTGCAGTGCGAGCTTACTTAAAGCAATTAAGAAAAAACAGATAAAGAAATAATTATGAATCAGTCGAAATTTATCGTGGTTGAAGGCCTTGAAGGCGCTGGCAAAAGCACAGCAATCAATGCCATCGTTGAGACATTAAAAGCATCGGGTGTTGAAGATATTGTTAATACTCGCGAGCCGGGTGGTACTGTCTTAGCTGAAAAGATGCGTTCATTGGTTAAAGAAGAGCACGAAGGCGAGAAGCTTCAAGACATGACTGAATTGCTGTTGATGTATGCAGCACGTGTTCAATTAGTCGAGAACGTCATCAAGCCGGCGCTCGCCAATGGTCAATGGGTATTGGGTGATCGTCATGATATGTCTTCACAGGCATACCAAGGTGGTGGTCGCCAGATCGCGCGCACGACTATGGAATCACTGAAAGCAACCACGCTAGGCGGCTTTAAACCCGATCTAACGCTATATTTGGACCTAGACCCTAGAGTAGGGCTAGAGCGTGCTAGAGGCCGTGGTGAGCTTGATAGAATTGAAAAGATGGACATCTCATTTTTCGACCGCACGCGTGAGCGCTATCTAGAAATTGCAGAACAAGATGATTCTGTACTTGTGATTAACGCGCAGCAAGAAATTGAGCAAGTAGCCGCTGATATTAAAGTCGCGCTAACTGCTTGGCTCGACAAACAGTAGGTAGTCATGGCTGAAGTGTATTCTTGGCTCACACCGGTATGGAGTGAGTGGAAAAAAAGTCTCGATGCGGAGCGTTTTCCTAACTCTGTGATTGTTAATGCACCGGAAGGGCTCGGCGTTGATGCTTTGATTAGCCAACTTACCGACGCATTGATGTGCACGAACTATGAAAGCGAGTCGTGCGGGTTTTGCCACAGCTGTGAGTTAATGAAGTCGGGCAGTCATCCTGATTTTCATGTGATCTCACCCGAGAAAGAAGGTAAGTCGATCACGGTTGATCAAGTGCGTGCCAGTAACCGCTGGGCTCAAGAGTCTTCTCAGTTAGGTGGTTTGCGCGTTATTTTGCTTAACCCTGCTGAAGCAATGAACGAATCGGCTTCCAACGCACTATTGAAAACTCTGGAAGAGCCATCAAGCAAGTGCATCTTCATTCTGTCTACTCGTAACAGTAATCGCTTAATGCCGACTATTATTAGCCGTTGTCAGCAATTCAATGTGGTTAGTCCGCAGTTAGAGACAGCATCAGCGTGGTTAGATGGTGAAGTGGGCAAAGCGGTACCGCAGTATATTTTAGCACTCAATGACAACGCGCCTTTAAAAGCAAAAGCGATGTTTGAGCAAGGTGGCGTTGAAGCTTCAACAAAAGCGCTCGATGGCTTTGTGAATGTGATAAAAGGCACTCAACCTGACATGCTAAAGTTCTCTACAGAGCTTAGCAAAGACCCTTTGATTCAACTTGGCTGGCTTTGGCATCTATTGTCAGATGTACAGAAGCTGCATTTTGGTTTGGCGAATCAGGCTTTCACTCCGAGTGCGAAAGCACTGTGTGAGGCGATGTCTTATCAAAGTGCTTATGCAGCATCGAATAAACTGCTGACATTGATTGAGCAGTTAAAGCAACACCCTGGGCTCAATACGGAGCTACTCATAATGAATTGGCTGATAGCCACTTGCGAGGAAACATGTTCGTAGATTCCCACTGTCATTTAGACAAACTGGATTACCAAGATTTACACACCAGCGTAGAAGATGTGGTTAACAAGGCGAAGGCTGCTAATGTAGACCAATTGCTTTCTGTCGGTGTGACACTCGATTCGTTTGAAAATATGCTCGAGATGATCTCGCCGTTTGATAACGTTAAAGCCTCTTGTGGCGTTCACCCTCTCGATGTTGAAAGTGATTTCAGCCTAGAGACAATGCGTGAATACGCGAGCAACCCTAAGGTTGTGGCGATTGGAGAGACAGGTTTAGATTATCACTACCAACCAGAGACGGCGGAGCTGCAACAGCTACGATTTAAGCAGCATGTTGAGTTAGCCGTTGAGCTGAATAAACCTTTGATCATTCACACTCGTAACGCACGTGAAGACACATTAGCTATTTTACGTGATGGCGGAGCTGAGAAGTGTGGCGGTGTGATTCACTGCTTTACCGAAGATCAAGCATTCGCAGAAGCAGCAATGGAACTAGGTTTCTATATCTCAATTTCAGGCATTGTGACCTTTAAGCAGGCTACAGAACTTAAAGAAGTTGTTAAAAACCTACCGCTAAACAGGTTGCTGATCGAGACGGATTCTCCATACTTGGCGCCCATTCCATATCGTGGAAAGCAGAATCAGCCTGCATATGTCGTCGAAGTGGCGGCCTACATTGCGCAATTAAAAGGTGTGTCGATGAAAGAGGTTGCCGAACAAACGACCAAAAATTACCAAAAACTTTTTTTGCGATAAAAATCTAAGTAAACAAATAAAAGGGAGCAAAAGCTCCCTTTTTGTATTTTTGATCACCAAAAATACGTTTTTTTTTAATGTTTACGAATTATGTTGAACTTGAGAGCGCTAATTATAACATTTGTAATTTTGTTACTAAAAATAACATTCGCTCCTATTTTATTTACCCAGTAAAATAATAGGGCTCTTGAAAAATACTTATATATTTCAATGCATTAAACACTTGTAAAGCATTGCATTTCTAGATTTGACATGTGATCCAAGACGTGTTTTGGAACTAAATTTCGTAAGTGACTAGAAAGTTAGTTCCCCATCAATATATATTTAGCGGCAGAAAATATAATGCAATACATGGTTACATTTTCGCAGGGTGCTAACATATAGGCTACGGGGGTGTGCCGTTAGAACCCAATATAATTATTTTATCTTTATCAGGAGCATAAACATGTTTAAGAACCTTTTTGCTAGCCTGCAGAAAGTTGGTAAGTCTCTGATGCTTCCAGTATCAGTTTTACCAGTTGCGGGTATTTTGCTAGGTGTCGGTGCAGCAGATCTTCCTTTCATTCCAGAAATCGTTTCAAACTTAATGGAACAAGCTGGTGGTTCAGTATTCGGTCAAATGGCACTACTGTTCGCAGTAGGTGTTGCACTTGGCTTTACTAACAACGATGGTGTAGCGGGTCTAGCTGCTATCGTTGGTTATGGCATCATGACTGCTACACTTGGCGTAATGGCTGGTGTAATGGGCGTTGATAAAATCGATACTGGTGTACTAGGTGGTATCCTAGTCGGTGGTGTTGCTGCTTGGGCATTCAACCGTTTCTTCCGTATTCAACTACCAGAGTACCTTGGCTTCTTCGCTGGTAAGCGTGCTGTGCCAATCATCACAGGTTTCTCTGCGATTGGTCTAGCAATCCTACTATCTGTAGTATGGCCACCAGTTGGCGGCGCTATCTCTGCGTTCTCTGATTGGGCTGCTCACCAAAACCCACAAGTGGCGTTTGGTATCTACGGTATCGTTGAGCGTTCTCTAATTCCATTTGGTCTTCACCACGTTTGGAACGTACCTTTCTTCTTTGAAGCTGGTACTTGTGTAAACGCTGCTGGCGAAACTCAAAACGGTGTTCTTACTTGTTACTTAGTTGCTGATGACGCATCTCGTGCAGCGGGCAATGGCTTCGGTCAGCTAGCTGGTGGTTACATGTTCAAGATGTTCGGTCTACCTGCTGCTGCAATCGCGATTGCACACTCAGCTAAGCCTGAAAACCGCGCTAAAGTAATGGGCATCATGGCTTCTGCTGCGTTGACTTCATTCCTAACGGGTATCACTGAACCAATCGAATTCTCTTTCCTATTCGTTGCTCCAGTACTGTACGCAATCCACGCTCTACTAGCTGGTTCTGCATACGTTCTTGCGAACACTCTAGGTTTTGTACACGGTACATCTTTCTCACACGGTCTAATCGACTTCCTAGTTCTATCTGGCAACGCGTCTAAGATGGGCCTAATGGTTGTATGTGGTATTGCTTACGCTGCAATTTACTACATCGTATTCCGCACTGTGATTAAAGCTCTAGACCTTAAAACTCCAGGCCGTGAAGACGAGACTGAAGAAGAGTCAGTTGCGACTGGTTCTGAACTTGCTGGTGAGCTAGTTGCTGCATTCGGTGGTAAAGCGAACATCACTGGTCTTGACGCTTGTATTACTCGTCTACGTGTTGCAGTAGCTGATACAGCTCTTGTTGACCAAGACAAGCTGAAGAAACTAGGCGCTGCAGGTGTTGTAGTAGTAGCGGGTGGCGTACAAGCTATCTTCGGTACTAAGTCTGACAACCTTAAGACAGACATGGATGAGTGGATCCGTAACAACGGTTAATTCTCTGATTCAATAAATTGAAAGGAGGCCGAAAGGCCTCCTTTTTTGTTTTCTGCTCTATGAAAGATCTATTGTGCTTAATCTCCATTAACTCAGGTACTTATCATTCAACTCGATCATTTGATGGTCGTTCCCAAATTTTTCGTGTCTTTTATCTTTTACCCAGCGATGACACCTTTTGCTGAGATTCCAGTAGACTTCCGTTTTTTAAATACAGTCTGAGAATATTATGAAACATCGTTACTTGATCGGCCTTATGTGCTGCAGCGGAGCCTCGTTTGCTCAAGCTTCTGAAGCTCCAGCTTTGGAAGTTGGACTCGCCATTGACCAAGACCTGAGTGTCGTTGTGGAATTTGATCAGAAATACCGTGCTACGATTGGCAATGACGGCGCTGCCTTTGATTACATTTTGAAGCGTGGTCAGTTCGAGACTGAAGCTCCGTTGAGCTGGTACGTCGGTGCTGGTGCTTGGGCTGAATGGAATGACGACTTTGGCTTACGCTTGCCGTTAGGCGTGAAAGTGAATTTCTACGAAGGTTGGAATGCTTACGCTCAAGTTCACCCTGAACTCGATATGTATAAAGGTGTTGAGTTGCAAGTGGGCGGCGCTTTAGGTGTTACCTATAAGTTCTAACCTGAACTAAAACCGTTTTAATAATGAAAAAACCAGCATTTAGCTGGTTTTTTAGTTTGGGCCGATCTTATATTTTTGCTTCATTGAGCCGCTTAGAAAGTAAAACTCAGTCCGACATTGGCTTGGAATTGGTTCATCCAGTCGGTATCAAAGCGAATGATGCACTCTTGCCCGTTATTTGGGATATTACAAACACCGGAGGTATCGTTGTCGACAACCGTGCCTAACCAACGTACTTGTGTGTTCAACGCTAGTCGGTCACTAAATTTGTACTCTAAGCCACCAAAGATAGAAGTTGAGAATCCATACTTATCTTTTGCCCAGTCTACATCGACGTAAGAAGCACCCAGGCCTAGCCCTAGATAACCCGACAACACAGGCGAAGCAGGGTAGTAGATGCTGCTTTGAAGGTGCAGGTATTGGATGGAGGAGCTTAGGTTAAGCGTTTCTAATTCCGAGCTCTGATTGGAGTAGAAGAAGCCGATGCGTCCTTTTTCAAGTGGCGTTTCAATGGCAAAGGTGTAATTTTCAGAGCCTTTCATGTCATAGGTTTTACCGTCCTGGTCTTCGACACTGCCACCGCCGGTATAACCTACCATAGGTGTAATGATGATCTCCGGCGAAGCATACGCGCTTGAAACGGAGAGAAGCGTAATCAGTGCCATCATATTTGCTTTGTTATTCATGAGTATATCCTTATCCATACACTTACTAATTGTGATGGTTACATCAATATTGTGCGACTAATTTCGACGATTCTTGAAGATACTTCACACACCTGATAGTACTTAAATAGAGACTCGACAAATTAATAATAAACCAGAGGTGTCTATGGACCATAATCTGAAAAATGCCCTACAAATTACCGTGTTTATCTACATGATCATTCTTTCATTTGGCTTTATTGCGATTGGTAGTTAATACCATCTATTGCGAGGCTGAGTTTTGATACTCAGGGAATAATGAATAGTGGGATTATAACCAATATTGATACAGCAATAGACTTGGATTATTACGCTAAGTTTATTGCTGGAAAAACAGCACTGGTCGCTCAAGGTGGCGGACAGAGAAGTATTTTTACTTCTGGAGTGCTGGATGCCTTTCTTCTCTCAAATTTTGACCCCTTCGACGAATTTTTTGGTACCTCAGCAGGTGCTCTCAACTTATGTGCTTATCTGTGCCGTGATAAAGGCCTTGGACGTTCTTTTGTTCTCGACCTCACAACCTCACCAGAGTTCTTCAATCTCTTTTCCTATATACGACACAGAAAGAACCTAGGATTAGAATGGGCGCTAGAACAAATCATGGCTTACCCATATAAGCTCGATCTGGATTTAGGGCGACAAACGCTAGGCGATCGCCACTTCTATGCGGCTGTAACGGATTCCAAAGACTTACGAGACCACTACTTCCCATTATTGGGCGAAGATTGGTACAAGGTGATGATTGCGACCTGTGCTATTCCTCGCTTGTACAATGACGAAGTCTTTATTGGTGACAGTGCTTATGTGGACGGTGGTGTATCGGCGTGTATCCCAGTTCAGGAAGCGTGGCGAAGACAAGCTCGTTCTATTGTGGTGATTCGTACTGAGCCAGTGGTGGAGGAAGGTAATACCCATTTGGTTGAAGCACCAGTTAAGGGATCTTCAGTCAAAGCGCCTAAACCTATATCTGCAGAAGAACTGGAGTGGTTCCGCGAATCTTTCGACAGTGTTCAAGGCCATTGGCAACAGAAAGTGGAACAGTGGAAAACCGACTGGACCTCTTTCTTCCAACAACAAATTATGCGCTCAAAAGAGCAGAAGCGTGACCGTGGGCATTTAGACCTGCTGAACGGTGGTCGCTGGCTATTTGGTGCAGATGATATTTATCGCTTAAGTCATTTAATCGGAGATAAGTTTGATTCAGGGTTGGCTGACATGCTGATGGTGCATTATCAGACCTACTCATTGACTCAGGATTTTTTGAATTCGCCACCAGACGACGCGTTTGTGGTTCAGATAGCACCTAGTCAAACGCTTAAATCGAGCTCATTAATGAGTCATAAAGATGATTTACTGCATGATTACGAATTGGGTTTAGAAGCCGGTTACCGATTTGTGGAGACCTATACCTCAACGGAAAACGCTCGCAACTCGCATATGCCACAGTTAGCCACCATTGCTGCGGGTAACTAATTCCCGAAGTTGATGAGCTAGAATGCTGTGAGCTCGTTATGCTGTTTAAGCAGATTTTAGTGAGTCGTGTTCTGAAATGAAAAAGGGTTATTGAACTTGGTTCGATAACCCTTTTAAGTTTTCGAGATTAGGCGAATCGTTTCGCCTTAAGGTCAAATATTAGGTGACAGGCAAGATTCTCATACAGTTGGTTGACCCTGCTACATCCATAATGTCGCCTTGAGTGACGATCACTAGGTCACCAAACTTAAGGTGTCCTTTCTCTTTCAAGCAAGTGAGTGTAGATAGTGCAATGTCAAAGCTGTCTTCGGCTTCTGTCTCGAAGTAGATTGGTGTCACACCTCGGTATAAGGTACAGCGATTAAGCGTTCCTTCGTTACGAGACAGCGCGTAGATCGGCATGTCGGCACTCAGGCGAGACATCATCAATGCGGTGCGGCCTGACTCGGTGAGAGTGACAACGCCTTTAATGCCTTCCATATGGTTTGCAGAGTAGATGGTCGCCATCGAAACGGTTTCTTCGGCAGTAACAAAGGTGCGGTCAATACGGTAATTGGATTGGTTATTAATGCCTGCCATTTTTTCCGCACCAATACAGACTTCAGCCATCGATTTTACGGTCTCGACTGGGTAGTCACCAGCTGCAGTTTCACCAGACAGCATCACAGCATCGGTGCCATCGAGTACGGCGTTGGCAACATCCATAACTTCGGCACGGGTTGGCATTGGCGCAGAAATCATTGATTCCATCATCTGAGTTGCGGTGATGACAGTTCGGTTAAGCGCTCTGGCACGGCGTATAAGCTGTTTTTGTACTCCGACTAACTCAGGGTCGCCAATTTCCACTCCGAGGTCACCACGAGCCACCATGACCACATCTGAGGCCATTATGATGTCATCCATGTTCTCAACTGTAGCTACTGTCTCTGCTCGCTCCACTTTTGCGACGAGGTGAGCTTCTAAGCCGGCTTCTCGTGCAAGCTGACGAGCATAGTGCATGTCTTCACCATTACGAGGGAAAGACACCGCTAGGTAATCCACTTTGATTTGTGCGGCGGTGACGATGTCGCGCTTGTCTTTTTCTGTTAGCGCTTCTGCGGAAAGGCCACCCCCTTTTTTGTTGATGCCTTTGTTATTTGAGAGTGGGCCGCCAATGATGACTTCGGTATGAACGCGACAGCCTTCCACTTTGGTTACTTTGAGTTGAACACGACCATCGTCAAGCAACAGTATATCGCCGGCGGATACGTCGTTAGGCAGTTCTTTGTAATCAAGGCCAACGGCTTCTTGATTGCCTTCACCTAAACCTAGGCTGCTATCGAGAGTGAACAGGTCGCCTACGGCAAGTTGGATTTTGCCATCTTTGAATGTCGACACACGAATCTTGGGACCTTGTAAGTCTCCGAGAATGGCGATTTGAGTACCGTGTCTTTTTGCTATTGCTCTGACTTTTTCTGCGCGTTGTATATGGTCGTCGCTGGTGCCGTGAGAGAAGTTCATACGAACAATATTGGCACCGGCTTTGATGATCTCTTCAAGCACGTTACCTTTATCAGTAGAAGGGCCTAGCGTTGTGACGATTTTCGTTTTTCTTAATTCGGCTGTCATGAATACTCCTAGAGTGAGGCCAAGTAATCTTTTAAAAGACTGAATTAAGTATATGCATTAATTGATAATTTATTGGGAGCTAGGAGGATATTTCTTGATTTGCCTTTAATTATTGAATTCAGGGCTCAAATGCGATGTTTTATTCTGAAAATTAAGTCGCAAATTATCGATGTGGGTATTAATTTTCCTCGAACTATTTGACTCGATACACAAAGATTCATGTATATACGTGATACTGGTCACGGCGATATACCAAGTGACTTCACAATTACTTCGCAAAGTAAAAAAATTACCTCGTTGATGATTTCTGGAGCGTAAAATGTACATGGCTCAACCGGGCCATATTGATCATATCAAACAGGTCAATGCTGGTCGTGTATATAAACTAATTGACCTTAAAGGTCCTATTTCTCGTATCGATCTGTCCAAGCAAAGTGAGTTGGCTCCGGCGAGTATTACTAAAATTACCCGTGAACTCATTGAAGCTCACCTTATTCACGAAACGACGGTTCAAGAAGCCACGACTCGTGGGCGTCCTGCTGTCGGTCTGCAAACCAATAACGAAGGTTGGCAATTTTTGTCGATGCGTCTTGGTCGCGGATACTTGACGATCGCGCTCCATGAATTGGGCGGCGACGTGCTTATCGATACCAAGATTGATATCCATGAACGTGATCAAGACGATGTGCTTGCGCGTCTTCTCCATGAAATCGATGAGTTCTTCCAAACCTATGCCGAGCAACTCGACAGGGTGACGAGTATCGCTATCACACTGCCAGGTCTGGTGAATTCAGAGCAAGGTATTGTGTTGCAGATGCCGCACTATAACGTTGAAAACTTAGCGTTGGGGCCGGAGATCTACAAAGAAACCGGTTTGCCAGTTTTTATTGCCAATGATACCCGAGCGTGGGCATTAGCAGAAAAGCTGTTTGGTAACTCACAAGACAACGACAACTCTGTTCTTATCTCGATTCACCACGGTTTAGGTGCCGGGATCATTCTTGATGGTCGCGTTCTGCAAGGACGTCACGGTAACATCGGTGAGTTGGGGCATATCCAGATCGATAAAGAAGGCAAGCTTTGCCACTGTGGTAATCGAGGCTGTTTAGAAACGGTGGCGAGTTCTCAGGCAATCCGTGAGCAAGTCAAAGAGCGATTGGTAAATGGTGAAGAATCAACGCTAACGGTGTTTGAAGACGTCACTATTGAACAGATCTGTGCTGCCGCTGCTAATGGGGATCCGCTGGCTGTCGAAGTGATTGAACAGTTAGGCCGTTATCTAGGTTCTGCGATTGCGATTGTGATTAACCTGTTCAACCCAGAGAAAATCTTGGTGGGTGGTGTTATCAATCAGGCGAAGAGCGTGTTATACCCGGCGATTCAAAAGTGTATCGAAGAGCAGAGTCTATCGGTTTACCATAAAGACTTAGAGCTGGTGGAATCTCGTTTTTATAAGCAGGCAACCATGCCAGGTGCTGCGCTCATCAAGCAGGCCTTATACGATGGCCAACTGTTAATGAAAGTTATTGAAGGTTAACCCCTTTTTCTCGTCTTGTAGCCTTACCTTGAACCTTTCCATGTACTTAAGCTTTGTATAACATCATTTGTTGTACTTAGTTTAAGCATTCTGTGCATTGGCGCTTTGCTTTAACCTATTGAAGTAGGCTATTGTAGCCACAGTTATTATTTGTCACTAAGGTGTTGTATGTCTGGCGTTTTAAATTCGGTTGATCAGAGAACCAAACTGGTCGGTGAAAACCGTCTGGAACTCTTGTTATTCAGCTTAAATAGTCGTCAACTATTTGCGATTAACGTATTTAAAGTGAAAGAAGTCCTCAAAGTGCCAGTACTCACTCGCTTACCGGGCTCTCATCATCATATTACGGGTGTTGCGTCTTTACGTGGTGAATCGGTGCCTGTTATCGATTTACGCAGTGCTATTGGCTTTCCGCCATCTCGTGCGGAGTCTCAAGAGAGCAACCTGATTATTACGGAATACAACCGAACCGTACAAGGTTTCTTGGTTGGGCAAGTTCGTAATATCGTGAACACGACATGGACAGAAATCCAGCCGCCGCCAAAGACAACAGGCCGTGCAAACTACCTAACCGCTATTACGCATATTCAAGAAGAAGAGCAGCACAAGATCGTCGAGATCATCGATGTTGAGAAAGTGTTGGCTGAGATCATTGATTACGATGTCTCGATCTCTGAAGGCGTTTTAGATGAACAATTAGCTCAGGAGATGATAGGACGCAATGTGCTTATCGTTGATGACTCTTCAACAGCGCGTAACCAGATCAAAGGCACCTTGTCGCAGTTGGGTTTGAACATTATTGAGTGTTGTGATGGCTTAGAAGCACTGACCTTACTTAAGGGCTGGTGTGATGAAGGCAAAGACATCAATCAAGAAATATTGTTGATGATCACCGATGCTGAAATGCCTGAAATGGACGGCTACAAGCTGACACACGAAGTACGTACTGACCCAAGAATGCATGACCTATTCATCACGCTAAATACTTCATTAAGTGGAAGTTTTAATGAAGCTATGGTTGAGAAAGTAGGGTGTAACCGCTTTATTTCTAAGTTCCAGCCAGACCTCTTGGTTGAAGTGACTCAAGAGCGAATGCGTCAGATTTTATAATTAATGCTGCTGTACGGTTTGTTTTGAGTGACCTTATAGAAAACGCTTGCTAATATTCACGCAGCATATTTTTCTTAACGAAATATGCTCAACTACTAGCGTAATTTTTCACACACAATCTAAGGTAGTTCCTCTTAATGATATGGTTAACGTCTAAAGTCGTCATGACTTTGAGCTTATTACTGTATAGGGAATTTAAGAAAAGACGTACGGAAGCTGAAGTTGAGTCATAACTCAACAATTGGAATTGAAGGGAAGCGGATGCTTCCCTTTTTCGTTGCTCTTTCTTTCGTTTCTTTAGCCAAGGACCGATTGAGGACAATTGCTACTTCGCTAATGAAAATCCCGAGATTTGGTTTTCAAACCAACAATTTCATCGGTAATATCGATAAGTTTCCCCGCGATAACATGCACAACTTCTCCTTCTTTTTCTAATATCCCTTGTACTTTTAACGCCTTGGCTGTGAGATAAGCTTGTTGTTGAGCGCGCGCGGTTGCTCCCCATACCACGACATTAATATTGCCAGTGCTATCTTCTAGCGTGACAAAGGTGACACCTGTCGCGGTTCCGGGAGATTGTTTGCCTGTGACTAATCCGACAACGGTGACCATAGATTTGTGTCTTTGTTGTATTAAATCTTTCATGTGTGTGAATCGACCTAATCGTCCTGCTTCTTCGAGCAAAGTGATGGGGTGCTTGTTCAATGAAATTCCGACACTGGTGAAGCCTTCGAGTAGATCTTGCATCTCATTGGGCTTGTGCAGTACATGTTCGTCATGTCCTGCCTCAGCATCGTCATAGGCTTGGCTAAACAGAGGTAAATCCGACGCCGAGTCCATGATCGCCCAGCGAGTCTGGAAGCGGTCTCCAGAAACGTTATGTAGCGCATTGGCCGATGCCAGTAGCTCGATATCTTTCTTATTCATCGATAACTGTTTCACCTGACTAGGGTGGCGATAACCGGATGGTGGACGATTGGCGAGCACGCTTTGAATTCCATGCTCGCTGAATCCTTTGATTTGTCGCAGCCCTAAGCGAATCGCTAGACCATTCTGATGAGAGACAACCGTGTGGTCGTTTTGAGAAGCGTTCACACATATCGGAAGTATCACCACATTGTGTCGTTGTGCGTCTTGTACCAATTGTGAGGGGCTATAAAAGCCCATGGGTTGGCTATTCAACAGAGAAGCGTAGAAACATTCAGGGTAGTAGCACTTCAACCAAGCTGAGCAATACGCTAACACCGCAAACGAAGCCGAGTGGCTTTCAGGAAAACCGTACTCGCCAAAGCCGCATATCTGTTTAAAGATCTGCTCAGCAAACTCTGTCTCATAGCCGCGCTTTTGCATTCCTTCGATGAGTTTGTTTTTAAACTTAAAGACGTTGCCATTTTTCTTCCAAGCGGCCATTGCCCGTCTGAGTTGATCTGCTTCTCCGCCTGTGAACCCTGCAGCCACCATAGCGAGTTTGATCACTTGCTCTTGGAATATCGGTACACCTAAGGTGCGCGACAGTACTGATTCCACGTCTTTAGATGGATAACTGATTGGCTCAATGCCATCTCGACGCTTGAGAAACGGATGCACCATATCACCCTGAATAGGGCCTGGGCGTACGATAGCGATTTGAATCACCAAGTCGTAATAAGTCTTCGGTTTAAGCCTTGGCAGCATGCTCATTTGTGCGCGTGACTCAATTTGGAATATCCCGACTGTGTCTGCTCGCTGAATCATGCCGTAAACCTGAGGATCGTCCTTAAGGCGAGTGATCTCAGCAATGGTCAGTGATCGCCCGTGAATACGTTTGATCAGGTCGAAACATTTACGAATCGCAGAGAGCATACCCAACGCGAGCACATCAACTTTCAGCAAGCCTAAGGTTTCTAGATCATCCTTATCCCATTGGATAATGGTTCGATCGTGCATCGCTGCATTTTCGACGGGAGCCAGCTCATACAAAGGCCCTGAGGATATGACAAAGCCACCGACATGTTGAGATAAGTGACGTGGGAAGCCGATAATCTCATTAACCAAGTGGATAAACTGCTGCCCCTTCAAAGAATCAGGTTGTAGCCCTAATTGAGTGAGCTGAGCCTGCCAACCTAAGCTTTTGTCCCTGCGATTGGTGTTCTTGATGAAGTAGTCGAGCTGAGTTTCTTGTAGCCCTAATGCTTTCCCCACATCTCTCACCGCACTTTTGAAGCGATAAGAGATGACTGTTGCAGCAAGTGCAGCCCGTTCTCTACCGTATTTTTTATAGATGTATTGGATGACTTCTTCACGACGTTCGTGTTCAAAATCGACATCAATATCAGGCGGCTCATCGCGCTCTTTACTGATGAAACGCTCAAACAGCACCGAGATCTGTCTTGGGTCGACAGAGGTGATTTCTAAGCAGTAACAGACCACGGAATTGGCCGCTGAACCTCGACCTTGGTAAAGAATGCCTTGGCTTTTGGCAAACATCACGATGTCATGAATGGTGAGAAAAAAGAAAGGGTAGTCAAGCTCGTCAATTAATCCCAATTCTTTATCTATGATTTGTTGGATGTCGTTAGGTACACCTTGTGGGAAGCGAGTCTGTTTTCCTTTTTCGACCAACATGCGCAGATAACTCATGGGTGTCTCCCCTTGAGGAATCAGCTCACTGGGATATTCGTATCGCAAGCTATTTAAATCAAATTCACACAGCTCAGCGATACGGTTGCTCTCTTCTAGCCACTCCGCTTTGAAGATATGAGAGAGCTTATTGATACTCCGTAAACAGCGCTCGGCATTAGCGAGTAAGTGACTGCCCACTTCGGTAATGGGCTTTTGGTACTTTATCGCAGTGAGTGAGTGCTGCAAGGGTAAGCGATTCGCATTGTGCATCAACACACCACCACAAGCTGTAATCGGCAGTTGGTGATGTTGTGACAGCTCAACGCAGTAATCTGTGTACTGCGGGTCGGTTTGCTTTAGGTGTCTTTGTAAGCCAATCCACAACCGACCTGAATGATGCTGGGAGAGCCATTGCCCCCAGTGTGCGTCTTCATTTTTCTGTTGAGGAAGCCAAAGAATAAAGCAGTGCTTAGCTGACATGATGTCCCACTCAGAGAGCTGATAATGTCCCTTGCTGCTACGACGTCTCGCGTTGGTAATAATACGGCACAGCTCGGCGTAGGCTTGTCTGTTTGGGCATATCAAGACCACTTGGCACTCTTCATTTAGCCAAAACATGCTCCCGACAATTTGCTTGAGCGACAGTTTATGTTGCTTGATCGCAGAGTGAACCTTAACGATGCCCGCGACTGAGCACTCATCAGTAACCGCGAGTGCTTTGTAACGCAAGAAATCGGCCTGTAAAACAAGCTCCTCTGCGTGTGAGGCTCCCTTAAGGAAGGAGTAATTGCTTTGGCAAAATAGCTCTGAGTATTGCTGAGACATAACGTAATCTCACTTAACCATTGCGAGTGAACATGATTGAAAAGGGACGCTGAAATTGAATAAGTAGAACGGAGGAGCTAACAAAGTTTCTTGCTGACTTACGTTCTTACCGACTAGCTAAATAAGCCGTGCAAAAACCACTGTTTATCTGGCGTTCTAAATATCCAGAGCCACCGACCGTTTTCGCTGTGAGCAATAAAGTAGTCACGAATGACCTTCTCTCCGTCCCACCAGCCAGACACAATGCGCTCTGGGCCTTGAGATAAGGTGACGCTTTCGGTTAAGGCTTCGGGCTCTGGCAGTAAAATACTGGGCCTGAGCCGCTGTTGAACGACGCTGAGAGCTATGGTTTGTTGCTCGCTCTCTGGGGGTGTTTGCCTTTTTGTCACAGACTTACTCAGTGTTGGGAGCGAATACTGATTGGCCTTTTCTGGCCTTGGGTCGTGCTGTATTTTTGGTGTTTGAATACAGGCTTGTCCAAGCTTTGCTTGCAGTAGTGAGAGCAAATCTAACGCGGCAAGTGTTCCGGTATTACCATCAAAAAGATCATGGTAGGCCATTTGGGGTTCTCCATGACGAACCAAGCTGAGGGTCAGTCCTTGAACCGGTGCGGTGAGCTTGAGTGACTCTAAGGTGAGATGAGTAAGGTTCGCCCATTTTTCAGCAAGGTAATCACCTTGTGCCGAATAAAAAGAGACAGGGTGATCGTCTTTATCTCTTAGGTGTAAAGTCAGAGTTAACTCGAAAGCCACTCGATCGCGTAGCTTCAAAAAACACTCGAGTTGATTCAGTAATTTCAGCAACGGCTTTTCGATAAATAGGATGTTTTCAATATCAAACAACAGCTCCAAATATTGCTGGAAATTCTCTGGTGGGTGATAGAAATCAATTGGGTGCTTGAACTGGCCGTTTAGGCGACCGACATAATTGACCAAGTCGATATCAAAGCGGCGTGCGACCTCTTGCAAAGGCAGCTTTAATAGATCTTCAACGATGTTGATACCGACACGGTTCAGGCGTTCAACTTGCTTGGTCGGTAGCTCACTGGAATTCAATGCTTGTTGATTGACCCAAGTTTTCATCTGCTCAATATTGTTTGTTGCTTGGTTGATCGCTTGCTTACCCAAAAGGATCGCAGAAAGCGGCGAATAACCCGTAGCGAAGCTGAACTGGATATTGAGCGTTTCTAAGTGGCTTTTGAGCTCATGCCAGTAGTTATCTAGCCCGTCGTAAAGTGACAGCATGTTAGAGGCTTTAATCAACAAACCATTAGGTGGCAATAACGCCATGTCGGAAGTGACCAAATACGCCCATTGAGCGATCTCTTTAAGCTTACTTTTCTCCAGTTCAATACTGTAAGGGTGGACGTGTAAGTTGTGGCACAAAGCTGCTGCAGACCCTAAGCCCATACCAAGCGAAATTCCCGATTGCAGCGCAGCTGGGTTTGCTTGCAGTACATGGTGATCTTTTTCATCCACGATGATAATAGGTTGTTCGCGTGAGTCTTCGCTCGAACCCAATTCATTAGAGTTAAACAAGGTATCCAACTGCAGAGATGGAAAGTGCAGATAAAGCCACAACATACGTTAGCCTTGCTTCGCAATAGGAAAAGCCAGCACAGTGTTACCAGACAAAGCGCGGTCTGAATTGTCTTCATAAACGACTTTCTCTGTGAGTAACGGCCAGTAGTGTGTCATGTCTAGAATAAAGCTGCCATACGACCAGCTGCCTTTTCTCTTAGTCACTTCAACCTTTAATCCCTGCGCGTGAGAAGAGAGTTTCATGCTTAAGGAAACGGGCAGGGATAATTGATTATGGCTGGTGGCTTTAAAGTGAAACTGCAGGCACTTACCGGTTTCACTGGCTGCTTGTAGGCGCTTTGTTTGGTGTATTTCTAGATCGGCTCCCCATAGCAATACAGAGTGACAAGCGCCGCTTTTGAGGCACTGCTCAGCTGCCCACAACGCATCGAGATCGCGTTGAGGCTGGATAACGAGAATGTTTTCTAATTCAATGCCTTGGCTGTTAAAAAACTCAGCACAGATCTTCCCTGGCGGGTTAATGAATATGGCCAGTTTTTGCGAGTTTTGTTGAGATAAATAGGGCGTCAGTAGGCGAAGCTCGCCGATCCCTTGTTGTGATTCAACTTCAATAACGCCGTGCGTCGGGAAGCCGCCATCAAGCTGTTTATCCAGTTGAGGATAGCCTGTTGAAGTGGTGCTTCCTTGCGTTGTTGATTGTAACCCTTTCCAGATTAGCTGGCGGTCTTGTAAGTTTTTTATTAGTTCATGCATAATTAAATACCTGTATATTTATACAGTATATTTAACAATGGAAAAGATGCAAAGCAAAATGACGAAAATTAGGGGAATAATACCAATCACAGTAAGTAAGTGATCATAAATAGCGCAGGAAAAATGCTTGAGAACAAGGCAGAAATTTTCGATAAGTAGTTATTCTACAATCAAAATTTCTAACGCCGTTATCGAGTGTTTTAACAAGCTAGGATGACCAGTTATTTACTACGATTGGTATCAGTGTTAGTTGATTGATTTAGATACAAAAAAAGCCGCTATGGAAGCGACTTTTTACTATTGGTCAATGATATCAGTTACTTAGGTTGAGCATCGATACATTGGCCATTAATGTCTGTCACACTTGGGTTCATTAAGTGTAGGTACAGTGGGATGATGTCGAGTGGCGTTTTTAGCTTATTCGCATCTTCTCCTGGGTACGCTTTTGCACGCATACGTGTTTGAGTGCCGCCTGGATTGATTGCGTTAACACGGATGTTCGTGTCTTCAAGCTCGTCCGCTAGGATCTGCATCATACCTTCGGTAGCAAACTTAGAAATTGCGTAAGTGCCCCAGAATGCACGGCCAGAGTGACCAACCGTTGAAGAGGTAAATACGATACGACCTGCTTCTGCTTTTTTAAGTGCAGGTAGCAGAGCTTGAGTCATCAAGAACTCAGACTTCACATTGATCTGCATAACATCATCAAAGGTTTCTTCATCAATCTGCTCAAACGGGCTCAGAGTGCCAAGAACGCCAGCATTATGAAGTAGGCCGTCTAAACGACCGAACTGTGATTGAATGGTTTCAGCCATATCAACGTAGTTCTGCTTTGTCGCACCTTTTAAATCCAATGGGATAATTGCAGGCTGCGGGTAACCAGCGCTTTCGATTTCATCGTAAATGAATTCTAGGTTTTTAACATTGCGGCCTAACAGAATGACAGTTGCGCCATGTTGAGCGAAGCTTAGTGCAGCTTGGCGACCAATGCCAGCACCGGCACCTGTAACCAAAATTACTTTATCTTTGAGGGCATCTGTAGAGATTGGGTAATCCACTGTGCTTATCCTTCTTTCTTTTATTATGTTCGTCATTCCATTGATGTTTAATCACACAGATAACCGCAGGAATGATGAGAAATTCTTGGTAATCGTGACAAGATGGTTACAATACACTAATTCATACAATAGGGGATATGACATTGGAATTTTTGTTGGACTACGGCTTGTTTTTAGCCAAGATTGCGACCGTTGTAATCGCCATCATTGCAATTTTAGTCATTGCTAAATCTGTGGGTGGAAAATCAAGCGCGATTAAAGGTGAGCTGGAAATCACGAACCTATCTGAACATCATAAACAGACGATTGAACAACTAGAGCACCATCTACACGATGATGCTTTCATCAAAGCCCGTGATAAAGCAGAAAAGAAAGCGGAAAAAGAGAAAGTAAAATCACGCGGTAAAGAAGTGAAGAAAGCAGCGAAAGAGGGTGAGCTTGATAGTAAGCGTGAACCACATCTATTCGTTCTTGATTTTAACGGCAGCATTGATGCGAAAGAAGTGGCTTCATTACGTGAAGAGGTAACGGCGGTTCTGGCTGTGGCTCGTGAAGGTGATGAAGTATTGCTGAAACTTGAGTCTGGCGGTGGCATGGTTCACGGCTATGGTTTAGCGTCTTCTCAACTTGATCGTATCAAAGCGGCAGGTTTGCCTCTGACTATCTCGGTAGACAAAGTGGCGGCAAGCGGCGGTTACATGATGGCATGTATCGCAGACAAAATTGTATCTGCACCGTTTGCTATTGTTGGCTCTATTGGTGTTATCGCTCAACTGCCAAACTTCAACAAACTACTTAAAAAGCACGATATTGAGTTCGAGCAGCTAACGGCGGGTGAGTACAAACGCACGCTTACTATGTTTGGTGAGAACAGCGATAAAGCACGTGAGAAGTTTAAAGAAGAGCTAGAAGAGACACATGGCCTATTCAAAGACTTCATCCGTGACCATCGTCCTGCGTTAGATCTTGAAAAAGTAGCAACGGGTGAACACTGGTTTGGTACACAAGCACATGAACTTGGACTGGTGGATGAGATCAGCACTTCTGATGACTTAGTCGTAGCGGCATGTAAGGACAAAACGGTTCTAGCGATCCACTATGTACAGAAGAAAAAGCTTTCAGACAAACTAGCGGGCGTGGCAGGTAAATCTGCAGACAGCGTGCTGATGAAGCTGATTGAACGCGGTCAAAAGCCGATTGTTTAAGCTTATTGAGTTCTAGTTCTAGTTCTAGTTCTAGTTCTAGTTCTAGGCTTGGTGCCTTACGTTCATTTACAGACGTTTGAGCCTTAAAAAGAAAGCGCATAAGTCATCAGACTTATGCGTTTTTTTATTGCTCCACTTCCGAGCGGGTGACCACTATGTTGTAGGGGGAGCGGAGTTTTATACCAAGCACTAGCTTACTGTGATTGATATTAAATCTTGGCTCCATAATCATTACGCTTTGGACAAGTAGTCAGAATCTCTCTATGACCCGTATCTTTGAGCTCTTCCAAAATTACATCAAAGCCCCACAAGCGATAGAGATGCTTCATCACTTCGTCGTAGCCTTTATCAAGTGGGATACGGTCATGAGGCACATATTGCAATGTCATTGAGCGGTCACCACGAACATCGACATTAAACACCTGAATGTTTGGTTCAAGGTTACTTAGGTTGTATTGCGCCGCAAGCTTCTCACGAATCAGGCGATAGCCCGGATCATCATGAATAGCACTCACCTCAATGGTATTTTTACGGTCGTCGTCGAGTACAGAGAACAGCTTAAAGTCTCGAATGATTTTTGGAGAAAGGTATTGGCTGATGAAACTTTCATCTTTGAAGTTGTGCATCGCAAAGTGCACCGCTTCTAACCAATCACTTCCGGCTAACTCAGGGAACCACTCTCTATCTTCATCGGTTGGCTCTTCACAGATGCGTCGGATGTCTCTAAACATCGCAAAGCCAAGCGCATAAGGGTTTATCCCGCTGAAATAAGGACTGTTGTAGGCAGGTTGTGCGACGACACTGGTATGGCTGTGTAGGAATTCTAAGATGAACTTATCACTCACCAAGCCTTCGTCGTAAAGGTGGTTAAGAATGGTGTAATGCCAGAAGGTTGCCCAGCCTTCGTTCATCACTTGAGTTTGTTTTTGAGGGTAGAAGTATTGGCTCACTTTGCGAACGATGCGAACACACTCTCGTTGCCAAGGTTCAAGCAGTGGTGCGTTCTTCTCGATAAAGTAGAGAATGTTTTCTTGAGGCTCGCTAGGAAAGCGGATCTTGGTCTCTTCTTCCTTACTTTTATTTTGAGGAACGGTTCGCCATAGCTCATTCACTTGAGATTGCAGATAAGCTTCGCGTTCTTCTTGTCTTGCTGTCTCTTCTGCAATGGAAATCTTCTCAGGGCGTTTGTATCGGTCTACGCCGTAATTCATCAGTGCGTGACAAGAATCAAGGAGCTGCTCGACTTCAGCAACACCATATTTCTCTTCACAACCACTGATGTACTTCTTAGCAAACAACAAGTAATCGATGATGGAACTGGCATCGGTCCATGTTTGGAACAGGTAGTTGCCTTTAAAGAAAGAGTTGTGGCCATAACAAGCGTGAGCCATTACCAGCGCCTGCATTGTGACCGTGTTCTCTTCCATCAGGTAAGCGATACAAGGATCGGAGTTGATTACGATTTCGTATGCCAAGCCCATTTGGCCATGCTTGTAGTTTTGCTCGGTTTGAATGAATTTCTTACCAAAAGACCAGTGGTTGTAATTGATAGGCATACCAATGCTCGAGTAGGCATCCATCATCTGTTCTGAAGTAATCACTTCAATCTGGTTTGGGTAAGTATCTAAACGGTAATGCTGCGCAACACGTTTGATTTCTACGTGGTATTTCTCCAAGAGGTTGAACGTCCAATCTGGACCATCAGGCAGCATCTTGTCGTTTTTCTTTTTTGCAGCTTTGTTTTTCTCTGCAACGTTTGATTTCGCTGTCATGGCAAACTCCCTTACGCTGTCTCTTTCTGGAACAGTTCTCTAAACACAGGAAAAATATCATCCACCGTTTTAATGTTTTTCATGGCGAAGTTGTCAAAGCTACTCTCGAGTTTTTCGTATTCGTGCCAAAGTGTTTGATGAGAGCGGCGTGTAATTTCGATGTAAGAGTAATATTGGCAAGTTGGCAGAAGCGTATTGACCAGTAACTCTTTACAGCGAGGAGAGTCATCAGCCCAGTTATCGCCATCAGAGGCTTGTGCTGCATAGATGTTCCACTCATTAGCAGGGTAGCGGTCTGCGACAATTTCCTTCATCAGTTTCAGTGCGCTTGAAACAATGGTGCCACCCGTTTCTTGTGAGTAGAAAAACTCATGTTCGTCGACCTCTTTAGCCTGAGTATGGTGACGAATAAACACAACATCGACGTTTTCGTAGGTGCGATTTAAGAACAGATACAGAAGAACATAAAAGCGCTTCGCAATATCTTTTGTGGCCTGATCCATAGAGCCCGATACATCCATTAGACAGAACATCACGGCTTGGCTAGATGGAATAGGGCGCTTCTCGTAGTTTTTAAAACGTAAGTCGAAGGTGTCAATGAACGGCACGCTTTCAATCTTTTTACGTAACTCGGCAATCTCTTCTTTGAGGCGACCTTCCTCAAAAGGTTGTGCCGGCTCCGTCATTTTAACTTGGTCAAGCTGTTCCATCAGTAGGTTAAGCTCGCGCTTTTTACCTGCTGTCATCGCGGTTCTACGAGCCAGAGATTGCTGTAGTGAACGAACGATAGCGATGTTGGATGGAATCCCCGCGCTTTGGTAACCAGAGCGGTGAGTTTTCCATTCGGTGATTTTGTTGACCTGATTTTTCTCTAGATTAGGTAGAGCTAAATCTTCAAAGAGAATATCAAGATACTCATCTTTTGAAATTTGGAAGGTAAATTCATCTTGGCCTTCGCCATCAGGGCTTGCGTCGCCTTGGCCTGAGCCACCACCTTGACCACCACCTTTAGGGCGTTCGATTTTATCGCCAGTGATGAACTGATCATTACCTGGGTGAACGCGCTCTCTTACGCCGCCTTGACCTTGGTGAAAGTTCGGCTCTTTGATGTCTTTATGGGGAATAGTGACGTCTTCACCTGTTTCTGTATTGGTGATTGAGCGTCGGTTAACTGCATCGGCCACAGATTCTTTGATTTGCTCTTTATGGCGTCGTAAGAAACGCTGTCTATTCACAGCACTCTTATTTTTGCCATTGAGCCTCCGATCGATAAATTGTGCCATAAGAACTCCCTCTCAGCTGATGTCGCGATCCTACTTTTTATTTGGGTATAAGAGTTATTGATTTACTAAGGTATAAAAGTTATTGGTTTATACGAGCTGCTCAGTTGAGCAGCTCAATACCGTTTAGTTATGAGGATTTACGAACTCTTAGGTACCACTCAGATAGCAGTCTCACTTGCTTCTCGGTGTAGCCTTTTTCCATCATACGAGCAACGAAGTCGTCATGTTTTTTCTGATCATCCGTTGAGGTCTTAGCATTGAACGAAATAACAGGAAGTAGCTCTTCTGTGTTAGAGAACATTTTCTTCTCAATCACAGTGCGCAGTTTCTCGTAGCTCGTCCACACTGGGTTTTGACCGTTATTGTTGGCTTTGGCACGAAGCACAAAGTTCACAATCTCATTTCGGAAGTCTTTAGGGTTACTGATACCGGCTGTCTTCTCGATTTTCTCTAGTTCACCATTCAGAGAAGCACGGTCAAATAGTTGGCCTGTTTCTGGGTCGCGGTACTCTTGGTCTTGAATCCAGAAATCTGCGTAGGTGACATAGCGGTCGAAGATATTCTGACCGTACTCAGAGTAAGACTCTAGATAAGCGGTTTGAATTTCTTTACCGATGAACTCTACGTAGCGTGGCACTAGGTATCCTTTCAAGAACTCTAGGTACTTCTCGGCGGTCTCTTGAGGGAACTGCTCCCGTTCGATTTGCTGCTCAATAACGTAGAACAGGTGCACTGGGTTCGCGGCCACTTCGGCTTGGTCGAAGTTAAACACACGAGACAGGATCTTAAAGGCGAAACGCGTTGATAGCCCAGACATGCCTTCGTCAACGCCAGCATAATCTCGGTACTCTTGGTAGCTCTTCGCTTTTGGATCGGTGTCTTTTAGAGTCTCACCATCGTAAACACGCATCTTAGAGAATAGAGATGAGTTTTCAGGCTCTTTTAGTCTCGAAAGAATGCTGAATTGCGATAGCAGATCGAGTGTGCTTGGTGAGCAAGGCGCTTGGGATAGCTCACTATGCTCAAGCAGTTTCTTGTAGATCTTAACTTCTTCAGACACACGCAGACAGTAAGGGACTTTTACAATGTACACACGGTCGAGGAATGCTTCGTTGTTTTTGTTGTTACGGAAGGTCTGCCACTCAGATTCGTTCGAGTGAGCGAGAATCATACCGTCAAATGGCAGTGCAGAAAGCCCTTCGGTACCGTTGAAGTTACCTTCTTGTGTTGCCGTAAGTAGAGGGTGTAATACTTTGATTGGCGCTTTGAACATCTCCACGAATTCCATCACACCTTGGTTGGCTTTACAAAGCGCACCAGAGTAGCTGTAGGCATCAGGATCATCTTGAGAGAAGTGTTCAAGTTTACGAATATCAACTTTACCAACCAGAGACGAGATATCTTGGTTGTTTTCATCACCTGGCTCCGTTTTCGCGATCGCAACTTGATCGAGAATAGAAGGGCGCAGTTTGATGACTTTGAATTTGGAAATATCACCGCCAAAATCGTGCAGACGTTTTGCTGCCCACGGAGACATAATTGAGCGAAGATAGCGTTTCTCAATGCCATATTCATTCTTCAATAAGTCGCCGTCTTCGTTAACGTCGAATAGACAGAATGGGTGATCGTTTACTGGGCTTCGTTCACCGTCAGCAGACAATACATAGATTGGTAGTTTCTGCATCAGGGCTTTGAGTTTTTCAGCGAGAGAAGATTTACCACCGCCCACAGGGCCAAGTAGGTAAAGGATTTGTTTACGTTCTTCTAAACCTTGCGCAGCATGTTTTAAGTAAGAAACAATCTGTTCAATCGCATCTTCCATACCGTAGAAATCTTTAAATTCGCTGTAGCGTGAGATGACACGGTTCGAGAAAATACGACTCAGTTGAGGGTCTTGAGCAGTGTCAATAACCTCTGGTTCGCCAATGGCTAGTAATAAGCGCTCGGCAGCATTAGCGTAAGCACTTTTATCGTCTTTACACAGCCCTAAGAACTCCTGCAATGTCAGCTCTTCTTCCTTGGCTGCTTCATAACGTGATTGATAGTGGTCAAAGATACTCATAGTCACATTCCCCTTGTTAACCAGTCAAAACTGACGAGCGATTGAAAAATAGGCTCTCCCTACATTTTAAGGTTAGACCGCTTCCACAATTTTGCTTAACAATTATGTATTTATTTACAATTTTGCGTGTGAAAAACGTGGCGAGCGCAATAGGCAACTTGAGGCGCGTAGAATCAAATTATTTTACATTCGAGGGGATCTGGCCGTTTGTTTTGAGATTTTAGGTCGCTTAACAATACTCACAATGGATTTATGTGCATTAGATGTATAACTGGGCTCTATTGATTTTTGGAATGGAGTACCATATAATGCGCGAAGTTATCAAAAATTGCTCAATAAATAGGTAGATGTAGTGAAGAATAATGGGTTCAAAATAGTGGCTATCTGCATGTTGCGCCAAATGTTCGAGTAACTGGTGGCGTTCGTTATACCAACCTTGAAGGTGATATAGAGAATAGCCCAATACTTGAAAGTGGTATCAACATGGCCGCGAACGTTGGTGTTGCTTACGTTTTCTAGTTGCTTTGGTTTTTCTCTTTGTGTGCGAACATTAAAAAAAGGGTTACTCATGATGAGTAACCCTTTTTCTTGAAACTTTTTAAAAGTTATCGCTGATCTATTAACGAATTAAGCGCTAAAGATTTGAGATAGCTCTGTCGCACATAGGTGGTACTGACGAGGGCAGTTGCGCCATGTTGTTAGCATGCGACGGTACTTCTCTAGCATTGGCATCTGGCTATTGAAGTGGTGATCGGCTTTGTCGAATTGAGGGTAAAGACCTTCAGAATCAACAAGGAAACGCACGTAGTGTACGATCTGCGCTTCAGAAGCGATATCAAAACCTAAGAACTGCAGGCGACGTTGGTCTACTTCAGCACGCTCTTGCTCTGCAAGCATTTTGTTCGACTCTTGCATTGCATGGTACATCTCCATGATGTCGATAATTTCGCGACATTCTGCTTCAGTCAAACAACCAAACTCTTTGTTAAGCTCACGCATTTGGAGTTCGTAACCACGTTCTACAATCGTTTGTAGACGTTGGTATTTAGCGGAGTTCTCAGGATCCATTTGAGACATTAGGTAGTATTGATTTGATAGAATTAGACGCTGAGCATTGGTCATTTCCATGGGAGGAGCCTCACTAAAAAACTAAATGTTGTATTCTTTTGTTGCAGTAAGAGTAACAGCATTCCTACGAGTGGAAACATGATCTCAACACGGATTTAATATGATTTTTTGAATTGATAAACAAAAGTTGTAAAGAAAAGTGAAAGGATTGTTTGGCTCGAAAAGAAAACGCCCCAATCGAAATTGAGGCGCTTGAAATCACTATGAACGTCAGTCTAGATTAGTATTTTACGTTTGAATGGTACTGGCTAAGAACAGCAACAATCTCGTCCATTTTCTCTTTGCTTGGCGGGTTTGTACCTTCAAGAGGGTAGTCAAAACCAAGTGCTTCCCACTTATGTGCACCAAGCTTATGGTATGGAAGCAGTTCTACTTTCTCGATGTTATCCATGTCTTTGATGAATTCGCCTAGCAGATGAGCATCTTCAGGTGTGTCCGTGTAGCCAGGGACAATCACATAACGAATCCACGTCTTCTTACCGATTTTGTGTAAGTAGCGTGCGAAATCCAGAGTACGTCTGTTTGATACACCAATGAAATCGTGGTGAATCTCATCTCGCATGTGCTTAAGATCCAACATAACTAGATCAGAGGCTTCTAGGACTTCATCAACCACTTCAGTGTGCTTACGAATGTAGCCATTAGTATCAAGACAAGTGTGGATGCCTTCAGCTTGAGCTGCGCGGAAAAAGTCACGAACAAACTCAGGTTGTAGCATCGCTTCACCACCAGAACAGGTGATACCACCGCCCGATGCTTTCATGAAATGACGGTATGATTTTGCTTCGTTGATGATCTCTTCGACCGTTACTTCCTTTCCGTCATGAAGATCCCATGTATCACGGTTATGACAGTACATACAACGCATTAAGCAGCCTTGAAGAAACACAATAAAGCGGATACCAGGGCCATCGACAGTACCACAAGATTCGAATGAGTGAATGCGACCAGTTGTAGACATGAGCTATTCTCGTAGAGGAATTTATACCGTTTATTTTATTACAAAAACGGTACATAAAATAGGGTCAAATGGTAACGAGACCTTTAAAAATAAAGGCAACCACCTGTGAAGATGATTGCCTTTATTAAACTTGAAAAGTAAAGGACGAAAGCCCTTACTGGTGGCTAGAAGAAAGCAAACATTGTGATACCGCCAGTGGTGTACACTGACTCTTTCGCTTCTTCGTAATCCGGTGTTTTTGCTGTTAGCGCGAAAGATGCACCAACGTATTGGTTATACCAAGCCACACCAAGCACAGCAGTAGCCTGAATGTTCTCTAAAGTCACATCGTATTGTTCTGGATTCGGCCAATTATCTTCGATTTCAGAACGATCGCCTTCGATAGTCAGGTCGTTGAATCGGTAGCGACCTTCAAGGCCGGCATAGGTAAACCAACCAGCGTTTGATGCGCCGATCATGCCAGGTTTGAATGGGTTTTCTGTGGTGATGTTAGCTGCACCAAAGTTACCGCCTAAGTCCGTACCCCAACGGAACATAAAACCAGTCGAGATATCACTTCTAAAGTTACCGACGTTGATTTCAGAAACGTTAGAGATTTCGTAGTCAGTATTCGCAAGAGCTTGATTACGCATTAGGTTGAAATGGCTTAGGTAACCAACGCTTCCCGCCCACTCATCATCAACTTGGTATTCCCAACCCATCGGCTCATCTGATTTTGTGATCGAGTGAACCAGCTTTTGAGCATCTTCAGACAGTGCACGTTCGCCCGTAGTACCAAACGTGATATTAAAACGCTGGGCTTGCTGTGGGTTTAAGCTGATGTAATTGAATTCAGTGTGAAGGTAACCTGCGTATGGGCGATCATTAGGCGATGGCGTTTCTAACTCAATGTCAGAAGGCGTATACATCTTGTGGCCAATGGTGATTTCCCACTTGTCTAGAGAGCTTGCGCCCCAGTAGGAAAGACTCAATGGTTTTACCCAGTTATATGGCGTAATACTTGATGATGTGTAACCCAGAAATAAGCCGTTGGTATAGTCTTGGTCGACACCAAAAATACCATCATTATCTAAAGCAAAAGTTAACGTAGAACGCTCAGAGGCTAAAGATGAGAAAGAGAGAAGAATCAGGGGTAAACAACGCAGGTATTTCATGGAGCAGTTACTCTTAAATTATGAACCGCGATATTACCGTAATTTGACAGAATTTGTGGAAAAAAAGTGAATGGCAGGGTGCTTTTTTGCTCAACCTAACATTTCGCGGGATAGGTGAGTGTAGTGCGATTTATTTCAGATATAAAAAAGCCCCGCACATTGGCGAGGCTAATATTATTTACTGTCTATTGAGCGTGAGCTTATAGAGACTCAGTAAATGTACGTGCGATTACGTCAGCTTGTTGCTCTGCAGTTAGAGAGTTAAAGCGAACAGCGTAACCAGATACACGGATTGTTAGCTGAGGGTATTTCTCAGGGTGCTTAACTGCGTCTTCAAGAGTTTCGCGGTTAAGAACGTTAACGTTAAGGTGTTGACCACCTTCAATGCCAGCTTCGTGGTGGAAGTAACCATCCATTAGGCCTGCAAGGTTAGCACGTTGGCTGTCTTGTTCTTTACCTAGTGCGTTTGGCACGATAGAGAACGTGTAAGAGATACCATCTTGTGCGTCAGCAAACGGTAGTTTACCTACAGACGTTAGTGATGCTACAGCACCTTTCTCATCACGACCGTGCATTGGGTTTGCACCAGGAGCGAAAGGAGCGCCAGCACGACGACCGTCTGGAGTGTTACCAGTTTTCTTACCGTATACAACGTTAGACGTGATAGTAAGAACTGACTGTGTAGGGATAGAGTTACGGTAAGTCTTAAGCTTACGGATCTTGTTCATGAACGTAGAAACTAGTTCACAAGCAATATCATCTACACGAGAGTCGTTGTTACCGTATTTAGGGTAATCGCCTTCGATTTCGAAGTCAGTTGCGATGCCATCTTCGTCACGGATTGGTTTAACAGTCGCGAACTTGATTGCAGATAGTGAGTCAGCTGCAACAGATAGACCAGCGATACCACAAGCCATAGTACGACGAACGTCACGGTCATGAAGAGCCATTAGAGACGCTTCGTAGCTGTACTTGTCGTGCATGTAGTGAATGCTGTTTAGTGCAGTCACGTATTGCTTAGCTAACCAGTCCATGAATGTGTCTAGGCGACCCATTACGTCATCGTAGTTAAGAACTTCGTCAGTGATCTTGTCTGAAACAGGACCAACTTGCATCTTAAGTTTCTCGTCCACACCGCCGTTGATTGCGTAAAGCATTGTTTTCGCAAGGTTAGCACGAGCACCGAAGAACTGCATTTGCTTACCAACGATCATTGGAGATACACAACAAGCGATAGCGTAATCATCAGACTCTAGGTCAGGACGCATTAGGTCATCATTTTCGTACTGGATAGAAGAAGTATCGATAGATACCTTCGCACAGAAACGCTTGAAGCCGTCAGGTAGTTGCTCAGACCAAAGAACAGTGATGTTTGGCTCTGGAGAAGGACCCATAGTGTATAGAGAGTTTAGGAAACGGAAGTTCGAACGCGTTACTAGCGTACGACCGTCGATACCCATACCACCCATAGACTCTGTTGCCCAGATTGGGTCGCCAGAGAACAGCTCATCGTACTCAGGAGTACGTAGGAAACGAACCATACGCAGTTTCATTACGAAGTGGTCGATCATTTCTTGTGCTTGTTCTTCAGTGATCTTGCCAGCAGCGATATCACGCTCGATGTAGATGTCTAGGAAAGTCGAAGTACGACCTAGAGACATTGCAGCACCGTTTTGAGATTTAACAGCAGCTAGGTAGCCGAAGTAAGTCCACTGGATAGCTTCTTGAGCTGTTTGAGCTGGCTCAGAGATATCGAAACCGTATTTCTCAGCCATTTGCTTGATTTGACCTAGAGCACGATGTTGCTCAGAGATCTCTTCACGCAATTGCATTGTTGCAGAAAGATCTTCGCCGTTCTCGAAACGCTCTTGTAGAGAAGCGAATTGAGCCGCTTTGTCTTTCATTAGGAAATCAATACCGTAAAGTGCAACACGACGGTAGTCACCAATGATACGACCACGGCCGTAAGCATCAGGAAGACCAGTCAGAACACCAGACTTACGACATTTTAGGATATCAGGAGTGTAGATATCGAAAACGCCAGCATTGTGTGTTTTGCGGTATTCTGAGTAGATTTTTGAAACCATTGGGTCAAGAGTTTCACCGTATGCTTTACAAGAACCTTCAACCATACGCACACCACCGTTAGGGATGATTGCACGTTTTAGTGGCTTCTCAGTTTGTAGACCAACGATAGTCTCAAGATCTTTCTCAATGTAACCTGCATCGTGAGCAGTAATGGTAGAGATAACAGAAGTATCGAAATCTACAGGTGCTTTAGTTGCGTTTTCCTGTTTGATACCTTCCATTACCGAAGACCAAAGCTTGTTAGTTGCTTCAGTACCCTCAGAAACTAGGAAAGACTCGTCGCCTTCATACGGCGTGTAGTTCTTTTGAATGAAATCACGAACGTTTACTTCGCTTTGCCACTCACCTGCAGCAAAATCTTCCCAAGCTTTAGCAAATTGCTCTGCCATGACATACCTACCTTTTTAGTAGAAAAAATACGTACATTAACACTGTTGAGCCAGCGCCCCTCGTAAGGGTAGTACACTCTTATTAATAACAATATATATGAGCATATAAGCATCATATGGTTATATATATTGTCACTACCTTTTATATGTTGTCTTTACTCTATGTATTCAAGACTACGCTAAAAAATTTCTGCAAACCTTAAAGTAAATCAATAAATGCCAAAAAAAGTTGAAAAAATTTGAGTGGCAGGGGTTGCCACCCAAACTTTTTTTTAATCCTAATACTACTTTTGTGTAGTAAGGACTATTATAGCCAAGCTTTTAGACCATACTGACCTTCTAGCATACCAACTGCAAGCATTGCCACTAGACAGATAACTAAAACGCCAACAGGGATAACAATCTTATCTACAAATGATAGACGCTTTGCACGCTCTTTATCACCAATTAGACCATTATTATCAAGAAGCATAGTTAGTGCCCATGCTAATACTGGGTTAACAACCGCTGAACCAAAGATACAGATACCAGCCGCTTGAGAATCTTTTGAATCCTTAACCATTTGCATACCTGCTTCAAGTAGAGGTAGAGATACACCTACAAGTAGCGCAACACGCATCACTGGTGGCCATACTGCTACGTCCATCGGGAAACCAAGAATCGCAACAATAATACATAGAGAACCAAGCAAGATTGCGCCGCCAGGAATTGGACGTTTCGCGATTGCTGCTGGGATCATGTAAGTACCCCAAGAAGATGTGATGTTACCACCACCAACTGCAGTACCTACCATTTGACGAACAGAACACATAGTCATTGTGTCATCAACATCCATCAGAACTTTTTCAGAGCGTTTAGGGTAGTTCAGTTCTTGGAAGATACGGTGACCTAGGAAGTCAGGAGACCACATTGCTACAGCAAGGATTGCAAATGGTAGAGATGCGATGAAGTGTTCAACGTTTGGCAAGCCAAGCATCCAACCTTCAGAAGTAGAACCCCACCAGTAAACTGGGTTTAGGTTTGGAATACCCATTTCAGTTTCGAATACGATGTCGAAACCAGCACCTAGAACTAATGCAATAGCAAGGCCTGTGAATGCACAAACAGGGATAGCTAACCAACGCTTGTTCACTTTTGCTAAGAAAGCGTAGATAGCAATAGTAATAGCAAGAACGATAAGACCCACGTAACCCATGCTACCCGCTTCAACAGTAGAAGATTGAAGACCAACCGCCCATGCTTGAATTGAGTTGATTTGGCTCATGGTACCGGTTAAGCCTAAGAATATGAGCAAGCCACCTGCTGTACCTTCAGAAGTTAGGTTAACAAGTTTAGATCCGCCTTTTAGGAAACTTAGGATGAGACCGAACACACCGATCAGGATGGCCAATGCAAGAGGGTGAGCACCAGCGAGAGCGATGGTACCGATAAGAGGGATCATTGGGCCGTGGTTGCCGGCAAGGTTTGCTTTAGGGTTAAAGAAACCAGAAGCAAGGATACAAAACAGTAGTGCAGGAATAAGCATTTCTACACGAGCGACTTCAATTGCGAAGTCTTTACCTAGGTTTACGTGATCCCAAGCTTGAGTTAGGCCATCAGCCCACGACATCATTACTGCAGAGTACATCGCAATGATACCAATAGTACCAGCAAGTGCAGGAACAAGATCTTCAAGTTCAAAGCGGAAGTCACGACCTGGAAGGTTTAAACCGAAGCGGCGAGGCTTCATGATTTGAAGTTCGTGATCTAGATAATCTGAGCGGCTCTCAAATTCAGAAGCAGGACGGTGTAGCTCTTTATAGCTTTTCTCTTCTACTTCAGAGTTCGCATTATTGACAACGTCTGACATAGATTCCTCATATTTTTTGTTAGTAATTCTAAAATTGAATTCTATAAGTTCGCGTAATTGCGTAATTGCGTTATTTCTTAGTTATAACTCATTAACATTATGTTGCACGGTTTTGCTGTGCTTTATGCAGCTAAGTTAAAAGAAATGTTTGGCATTTTTAATGCCTTATTCTTTGCTGAGGAGTCTAACAAGCTTACCCTTTAGGGTGATTGATCTTGATCACTTTATGAGTATATGTGAAAGAAAGCTACAAAACGCAGCGATTCATTAACTTCCCATTGATGAATCGTGTAATTAGTTTTCACAAATTGACGTTTACCTATCTTCTTCGAGCCTTTGTCGTCATGGCTCGAGTTCAATACTCAATTCTTACTGAGTTATTTCACTATTACTTGCTTCCCAACTGTTCCGAGTGAAATGCTTACAATGTAATAACCTTAAAATAATTGTGCCTTACGGTGTGTATGTAGTGTTGAGCGTGCAGATTATATTTTGCAGATCTCGGCGTATCTAAGTTCACAAAACTTGTTTTTCTTGTGAGACATCAAGCTACGTGAATCTCATTTTGATTAACTTTATTTAAACAATGTAAGGGGTGTAATTGCAGCTTATTGATAGAACTCATTCATTAAATTGAGGCGAAAACGCTACCTTTTGCATAATAAGTCAGAGTGAATCGCTATTTATTCCAATTTATCAGGTTAATAATTTGTTGCATGTTGTTTCGTGTGGTGCTAGTTTGTATCGCATGAAAAGGTCGGAGTACCTTGCATTTTCACAAACTTGGGAGAGAAAGCGCATGAAAGATGTACCAGCGCTGGACATAAAGGATCTACACAAAACGTTTGGTCAAAATGAAGTTTTAAAGGGAATTTCACTTTCTGCGCATAAAGGCGATGTTGTATCGATTATCGGATCTTCAGGGTCGGGTAAAAGTACTTTCCTTAGATGTATCAACCTTTTAGAGACACCAACTGCAGGCGAGATTTGGGTTAATGGCGAATTAATTCAAATGAAAAACAACCGCCAAGGCGTATCTGTTCCTGCCAACGAAAAACAAGTACAGCGTATCCGTTCACGCTTAGCGATGGTTTTTCAAGGCTTCAATCTTTGGTCTCACCTGACCGTTCTCGAAAATGTTATCGAAGCACCCGTTCACGTATTAGGTGTACCTAAAGCTCAAGCGATTGAAAATGCAGAACTACTACTTAAAAAAGTAGGCTTGTATGAGCGCAAAGATTACTACCCAGGTCATTTATCCGGTGGACAACAACAACGAGCGGCAATTGCTCGAGCGTTAGCGGTTGATCCGGAAGTGATGCTGTTTGATGAGCCAACATCAGCACTTGACCCTGAGTTAGTAGGGGAAGTACTCGGTGTAATGCGAGATCTAGCAGAAGAAGGAAGAACCATGCTTGTGGTAACACATGAAATGGCTTTTGCTCGTGACGTATCAAACCATGTGATGTTCCTGCACCAAGGTCTAGTGGAAGAACAGGGCGATCCAGCTAAACTGTTTACGGAACCTGAATCTGAACGTTTACAACAATTTATCTCATCGATTTACTAATCAGAATTGAAACGCCGTTGCCAACGGTAAACAGCGACGGTGTGAACAATAAAACACAACAAGTAAGTTAATAAGCAACAACAAACACAATATTAAAACTAGCAAAACATAAAAACCTAAATCACAGGAGTAGGGATATGAAAAAGTGGTTATTAGTCGCGGCACTTGCTGCAACTGCTGCAACGGGCGTAGCTCAAGCAAAAGAATGGAAAACAGTACGCTTTGGTATTGAAGGTGCTTACCCTCCATTTAGCTGGACAGAAGCTGACGGGTCACTGAAAGGCTTCGATGTCGATATGGCTAACGCACTTTGTACTGAAATGCAGGTGCAGTGTAAGATCGTTGCACAAGACTGGGATGGTATCATTCCTTCTCTACTTGCTCGTAAATATGATGCGATCATCGCGGCAATGTCTATCACGGAAGAGCGTAAGAAAAAAATCGACTTCACTGGTAAATACGCACTTATCCCAAACAAGTTCATCGCTAAGAAAGGTGCAGGCCTTAACTTTGATGATCTAAGCGGTCAAAAGATTGCAGTTCAACGTGCAACAACTCACGATAAATACCTAACAGACAACTACGGCGATACAGTAGAGATCGTTCGTTACGGTTCATTCGACGAAGCTTACCTTGATCTAGCAAACGGTCGTGTTGCTGCTGTACTAGGTGATGCATCTGCTCTAGAAGAAGGCGTGCTGAACAAAGCTGGTGGTGAAGACTACGAGTTTGTTGGCCCCTCTCTAACGGATCCTAAGTGGTTCGGTGAAGGTATGGGTATTGCTGTTCGTAAGCAAGACAAAGATCTGACTAAGCAATTAGATGCGGCAATCCTTTCACTACGTGAAAAAGGCATCTACCAAGATATCGCGGCTAAATACTTCAACTACGACGTATACGGTCAGTAATCTTTAGCGTCAATTCTTAAGGGAGAGGTTCTCCTCTCCCTGTCTTACCAACTTTTTCGCAGTTCTGTTGGAATCCATTATGTTTGATTTACAAGGATATGAAGCGTCGATCCTGAAAGGGGCGGTGCTCACAATCGAAGTTGCCTTGCTGTCGCTAATTTTAGCTATGGTTCTTGGTATGCTAGGTGCCTTAGCAAAACTCGCGCCTTATCGCTGGGCTCGTGCTATTGCAACCCTCTACACAACCGTCATTCGAGGCATTCCAGATCTCGTACTGATGATGCTGATTTTCTTTGGTGGACAAATCCTTTTAAACAACAGTTTGTATTCCATCAACGAGTGGCTCAACGAGTGGTTTGCATCCAGTGATCCTAACCACGAATGGACCGCTTACTTACCTGATTATATTGATGTCAGCCCATTTGTTGCTGGTGTCTTAACCATAGGCTTTATTTTCGGTGCCTATATGGCAGAAACGTTCCGTGGTGCCATCATGGCTGTCGACAGCGGTGAAATGGAAGCGGCAAAAGCTTATGGTATGAGCCCTGTAAAGGCGTTTCACCGCATACTGCTACCGCAGATGATTCGTCACGCATTACCGGGTTTTGGGAACAACTGGCTGGTATTACTTAAAACCACTGCGTTGGTTTCCATTATTGGCCTAGAAGATATGGTGCGTGTTAGCGCACTGGCAGCGGGTTCAACCAAAATGCCATTTACCTTCTATATGACAGTGGCGATTATCTTCTTATTCTTCACCAGTGTTTCAACGGGCCTGCTTAAGCTGGTTGAACGTAAATTCAGTATCCACGTGAGGTAGTTATGGACTTTTCATTGATAATTGAAAGCCTACCGATTTACCTTGGTGGTTTATGGACAACGGCTTGGATGGTTTGTGTCGCTTTGATTATTGGCTTATTCGTAGCCATACCATTAGCGATTGCTCGTAACAGCCCAAATATGCTGATTAACGCTCCGGCTTGGTCGTTCATTTATTTCTTCCGTGGTACACCGTTATTGGTTCAGTTGTATCTGATTTACTACGGTATGGATCAGTTCTTCCCAGTAAAAGACACGCTATGGGAAAACGCTTGGTTCTGTGCTCTAGTAGCATTCATTCTTAACACATCAGCATATACGGCAGAGATCATTCGCGGTGCCATTAACGGCTTACCTAAAGGTGAAGTTGAAGCAGCAAAAGCGTACGGCATGAGCACACCAAAGACTTACCGCCGCATCATTTTGCCAAGTGCTCTACGTCGTGCATTACCGGCTTACAGTAACGAAGTTATCTTCATGCTTCACGGCTCTGCGGTAGCGGGTATCGTAACCATTATGGATCTAACCGGTGCAGCTCGTTTGGTTAACTCTCGTTACTATGCCCCATTCGAGTCTTTCCTAACGGCAGGTCTGTTCTACATGGCACTAACGTTCATCATCATCGCGATTTTCAAATTCGCAGAGAAGCGTTTCCTTGCTTATCTAAGACCCCTTAGCTAATTGCACGGTATTCACACAGTTAACAAAACGGCGCTCATTGAGCGCCGTTCTTATTTAGGGTTTGTATAGGAATTAGTTGAGTAGCTCTTTGAAGCAAAAAGGACTTATTACACAAGCAATAAGTCCTTTAACTTTGCTTCTGATTTACTAGTTCAAAAAGCAATTAAACTTCATTAACGCCAATGAAATCACCATCAAAGGATGCATCAGTGTAGATGATGACTTCTTTGCCTCCTTTGGTGAAGCTATAAGCGGTAATCGTTTCAGTTCCATCGAGTCCAAGTTTATCTTGCATATCTTGGTCTAGCGTCACTGATGTTGCGGTTTGGTATTGGAATCCTTGAAGATGACTTGCGTCGATATCTTCAATTCCTAAAGCAAAGAATTCAGCAACTTGGTCGTCGTTCTTTGCTCTATTACCATCAAGGTCATGGTTTTGATTGAAGGTTTTACCTAGAGAAATAGTCAGTTTGTCATTAGCTGAGTCTCCCCCTATGACTGCTTCAAACCCATTGATGTTTGACCCCTTCGACATGTCGATATCGACACCACCAGGGTCATTGGCGACCAGTACATCGAACCCTTTACCACCATGAATTAGAGTATCCTCTGCATCAAAGGCTACTGTATCGTTGCCTTTACCCCCACGGATTTCGTCTGCACCACCACCACCAATGATGATGTCATCGCCTTTACCGCCTTTGATATGGTCGATTCCGTCTCCGCCATCAAGCCAATCATCGCCTTTACCACCAAACAATTGCTCTGGTTGGTCGTCGATTTCAACGGTGGTTACCACATCATCGAAGTCACCATCACCGCCAGGGTTGTCATTCCAGAACTGATTTCCGAGTTCTGTACCCGGATTGAAGTTGTTAATGCCGCTAACATCTAAGGTAAGGTTGCCGTTACTACCGACTAAATTTTGTACGCCCAGCAAGAAGGGGTGGTCACTATTGTTAGAGCTTGTCGCTTGTTGAGTGTTTAAGTCAATTGCGATACTTTCGCCTGAGACGAAACCGTCATTCCCGCCATCTGGGATAATGAAGAACCCGAGCGTATCAACGCAATCATCACAGTGCCCCAAATCGAGACTAAAGCTGTTGCCAGCTTCAGAGTTTGGAAGGTGATCCTTCACATTTCCCCAAATGACTTCAGCGTTTACATTGCCTTCACTGTCTTTTGTGAAGTAACCAAACGAATTTTCGAAGCCCGCTTCGGTGCCTTCCATAGTGACATCAATAGTCCCTCTGAAGTTACTTACATCGTAGTAACCCGTATCAGGATCGAGTTCAGGTACGCCACCCTTGGCGTTGTCGCCACCAAGAATGACATCGTCGCCACGACCACCGCGCAATATATCGGTTCCGTCACCCGTTAGGCCATCGGTGGTAACAGAAGTGACGTAGTAGTCACTTGAATCGGCATTAGCGTTTCCGTTTTTTTCAAATGCAGGACCAACGGCAGTAAACTGAAGTTCATCAAAGGCTTTAAAGCCAGTCTCATCAGGACCGATGTTTAGATAACCGCTGTTGTTATTGCCATCCGCTAAATCGCTCGCAATGAAATCGCCCTCAGCGACCAGAATACCTTCTCGATATGCTGCCCAATGGCCAGCCTCATCTACGCCATTGTCGCCTTCATTTAAGTAGAGGTTGGATATACCGACTTTAGCAATCATTGTATGTTCGTCTAAGCTGACAGAAAACATCTCTGATGCACCTTCACCAGAACCGCCGTCGTAGCTGAAGCCAATTTGAGCAAGCACGCCAGCCTCTGCTGCGCCATCTACCCCATAACCTGTACCGCCAGAACTTGCATTACCTGTATCAACGGTACCGACAGATCCATCAGCGTTGTAGGCGGTTGAATTTGCTGATAGGTCGACGGATGTCGTTGGCTCCGCTAATTCAAACTCGCCGGTTCCTTCGTTAAACGACAGCGCTTCAAAGTTATCGCCGATAATTACGTCATTCCCTTTACCGCCTCGAATCAAATCGTTCCCAGCAGCGCCTTCATTTGCAGCGTCTGGCCCGTTATCACCGATTAGCACATCGTTATGCAGTACTTGCTTCAATGACACATTGTCAATCAGAGCCCCAAAGGTATCTTCTGCACCGTCGGCAATAAAATTGAGTGAGTAATTTCCTGAAGAGAGATCGACATCTTCGCTAAACAGATCCCAATCATCATCTACGCCGTCAATGTCTTGGAAAGACTTTTCGAATACAACGTCGGTGCCTGCCATTATTTGAACTGTGAAAGGAGCAGTGGTGCTATCGCTTCCTTTATTACGGAAAGCGTAGGAAAAATCGAGTTGATATATACCGTCGTCATCGACCGTAAATGTTTGGGAAACGGTTGAATTTGAATTCGCGCCATGTGAGTCTAATTCTAGGAAGTGACCACTGGCGATATCAGTCCCGTAACCATCAGCTGGGACACCGCCATGCAGTTGTTCTTGAATCTCGATACTGCCAACCTCGGCGTTCCATGCACCGGCGCTTGGTGCTGTTCCCCACGTATTGCCAAGGTCAAAAGCTTCAAAATCACCATCGCTGATTAAGTTTTCGCCAAATTCTGCACCAGCGCCTCTGTCACCATAAATAATGTCATTGTTAGCACCGCCTTCAACGTAATCATCACCGGTACCTGCAACCACAATGTCGTCAACACACTCTTCTCCTAGCGCTTCTAAATCTTTATCGCGTGCCGCGCTTAAATCGCGGTTAACGCCGGCTTCATCACCAGCATTGAGCGAATGATTCCAAGCTTCAACCACATCGTTTCCGGCACCTGCTTTAATTGTGTCCGATCCACGTCCAGCAGCGATAAAGTCATCGCCGCTGCCGGCATGCACAATGTCGTCGCCTTTACCGGCTCGTACTTCGAGGTTATCGCCGCTGAGGTTAGAAAGGTCATTGTTGACATCTCTAGATTCTGGGGTGGGGAGGTTAGGACCATCTACTAGTATATTGGTATCATTGCTACCATTACTTTTCAGTCCTGCTGCTGTATTGGTTACTTCTGCCATCGTTTTTTCCTCACATATCATTCGATACATAGAGGCAGCCCAGCCATCTCGGCTTCATCCCTGAGATCTGGAGCTTTCCGTCCTCACCTCACGATGAGTTTGGCTTTATCTTCTTTGTGCGCTTGGTTAAATTTCTCTCATTGCCTTATAGGCGCTCACAGAGAGTGGGTTGAGTAGATACTCGAGCGGTGTTTGTTGCTCAAGTAATATCATCACTTCTGCGGGCATGCCCGGATACAATGAGATGTTTTCTAATGCTTCTAGCTCAGACTTATCTAACGATACTCTCGCTAAGTAAGCAGAAGATCCTGTAGCTTGATCGCTAATGCGGTCAGCCGAAATATGGACTAATTTCCCACGAATCGGTGGTGTTTTACGGAAACTGTATGCAGTCAGTCTTACTTGGGTATCCAACCCAATTCGTAAGGCTTCAATGTCTTCTGGCTTGACTAACGCTTCTACAATCAACTCGTCATTTTGCGGAACCAATTCCATTAAGGTTTCACCGGGTGGAACAATGGCATTTTCGGAGACCACATTAAGTCCAACCACCACACCACTTTGAGGTGCTCTTATTTCAACCCGGGTAAGAATATCTTGAGCATTGACCATAGCTTCTCTGGTTTCATTCAGCTTTCGTTCTAAATCTTGTATCTCTTCGCCGAGCGTTTTGGCGTAAGTATAATCCGCGTTGATCAGCTCTAATTTCGCTTCGGCGATGGTGCGCTTGGCGTGTCCGATTCTAGCTTTGAGGTCAGCAACGTTACCTTGTAATTGAGAGCGTTCTCGCTGTAAATCCAATAAGCGAGATTTGGATGTGTTACCGGAAACAAGCAAATCTTGGTGCATTTGTACCTGTTCTTCTAAATACTTCAGGCTTCGATTTCCGGCTAAGAATCGTTGTTGGAAGCCTTGCAGATCAAGTTTTGATTGCTCGACTTTTTGCTGTAACACATCGGATTCACCGGATTTTAACGATTGTCTTTTGCTGAAAAGTTTACTCTGCGTATCAAGTAAGCTTGATACGTTTGGGTCACTCATAAGGGAGAGTAATCTCATATCAAATTGAATTTCTTGATGACTCGCTAACTCTGATTGTAAGCGGTTCAGCCGCGCTAAATCACTTTGCCACTGAGCTCTTAGCCTTAGAAGCGATGCTTGAGCTTGTGTGTGACTTAACGTGATGAGCAGTTCGTCTTTTTGAACATGGTCGCCGTCAGAAACATGGACGATTTCTACAATCCCGCCTTCTAAGTGCTGAATGGGTTTTCGCTTTGATTCTACGATAATCACGCCTGGCGCAATGGCAGCAGAAGAAAGCGGGGCTAGGTATGCCCAAGCAGCAAAGCCACCAAGAGTAGTCACAAGAACTAACCAGATGAACACCTGTATTTTGAATGTAGAAAAGATCAGTTTTCTACCATCGTCGAAGTGAATACCTTTATCGTCATGATGAATACTAGCCATTCGACACCTCCGAGGAAGCGACATTGAAGAGCGACCGGACAACTTTACTCGCTTCGCCTGCTTGCGTTATCTGGCCGTTTTTCAATTCAACAACCCAATCGACATGTCTGAGTAAGCTTGGGTTATGCGTTACCATCACGACAGAAATGGATTTCTCTTTCGCCAATTGTAATAGCGAAACAAGAAACTCTTCGCCTTCTTTGTCGAGATGGGAATCAGGCTCATCAAGCACGAGTAGCTTAGGTGAGAAAACCAATGCTCTTGCGATGGCAAGTTTCTGGGCTTGTCCACCAGATAACTGATGACCAAAAGAACCGATAATCGTTTCATATCCATTCGGTAAGGCGACAACAGCATCATGCACACCGGCTTGAATAGCGGATCTGACGATTTGGCTATCCGTAACGTTGGAATCAAATCGGGCGATATTTTGTTTGACAGTGCCATGTAAAAAGTCGATGTGCTGAGGAACATAACCGACGGTGTGTTTGAACTGATTCAGATTCCACAACTCAACATTGAGTCCATCGATAGAAATGCCACCTTTTGAGGGCGATATGCCGTTAGTGATCATTTTGCAGATGGAAGACTTACCTGACCCGCTAGGGCCTATCAATGCGACTCGATTTCCTGATTCCAGTCTTAGCTTCAAACCATTAAGAGTCGGCTTGTTAAGTTTTTCAGACGCGAACCATGTGACGTTGTCGATGACCAGATCACCTTTAATTGTTTCCAACTCGGTTCGCTCGGTATGTTTAGTATGAGAAGCAAATTCCTTAGCTAAGCGTTTGTTTGCATCCAAACCAGTTTTCCATGCTTGAATACCACTAGAGAGCATCTCAATTGGCTGGAGTGCTCTCGCCATTAGGATTGAACCCGCAATCATTCCACCAGCAGACATGGCATTTTGAATGACTAGACTTGCTCCGACAGCCATGATGATGAGTTGAAGGACCATACGTATGTAACGAGAAAATGCACTCAGTGAACAGGTGGCTTGATCTAAATGGCTTCGAGACCAGCTCTTCTCCGCCAATATTTCTTGGTAGGTCTGACTTAAACCTTGTTGTTGATGTTGGCTAAAGATCGTGGCGTGTTTTTGAAAGCACTCGTCGTTTTTTCTTTGTGTTGCGAGCTGGCTTAAGTAAGTGGTTTTAAAGTGCTTAGATTTAACCCAATGAGAAAGCAATGTTGTCATGAGAATAAAAACAACGGCACCCACACCGACTAATCCTATATATGGATGAATCGCAAACATAATAATAAGAAAAAGGGGAGTGAATGGCAGATCAAACATGACAAAGTAGGCTGGAGAAGAGAGTAGGCTCTTTACCTCACTTATATCGTTGAACAGATGTTTTTCTTTTGATTTCGATGAGAAGGAGGTTTGTTCAAATAGCTGCTGAGACGCGATAAATTCAAATTTGATCGCTTTCTTTTGTGCATACTTGGCTCTAGACGCGTCAAGGAACGCTTGGGCTGTAAGTAGGAACACAGCAATGAAAGCCAAGAATAGAAGCGTATCTAAACTTTGACTTGAGAGGACTCGATCAAACACTTGAAGGCTGAATAAGGGAACGACTAACATCAATACGCTGATCGCTCCGCTGACCACCATCATCGGAAGTAAACTACGCAGATTAATTGGATTTATACCGGCCCAAGGCTTTGCGTCCATACAAAACTCTCTCCATTGGTTGTCCAAATAGTATAGATGGGCAGTGGCGAGAATGTGAACTATCTCAAGCTTTTTGAGTGGATTTGAGCTAAGTAAAAAAAATGCACAAGCTAAACAAAAGCTTGTGCATTTTTGATTTGAAATTTAATTTGGATTTTATTTAAACGTCGACCAAATCGGAGCGTGATCTGACGGTTTTTCAATGCCGCGTAGCTCGTAATCGATGCCAGCTTCAGTACACTTATCGGCAAGCTTTTGAGTCGCTAGGACTACATCAATACGCAGGCCGCGGTTGTCTACGAAGCCTTTTGAGCGGTAATCAAACCACGAGTATTGATCATTCACTTCAGGGTGCAGCAAGCGGAAGCTGTCTACAAAGCCCCAGTCCATCAATGTTTTCAACCATTCTCGCTCTTCTGGTTGGAAAGAGCATTTACCTGTTTTTAACCAACGTTTCGCATTAGGTTCACCAATGCCGATGTCTGCGTCGATAGGGCTGATATTAATGTCGCCCATCACAATCACTTGCTCATCTTTGTTGTGATAATCGTTTAAGTAAGTCATTAAGTCTTTATAGAACTGGCGTTTGTACGGGTATTTTGTTTCATGCTTGATGTTATCCCCTTGAGGGAAGTAGCCATTTAGCACGGTAACCTTTTCACCATCTTCATCTTCAAACGTCGCCATGATCATGCGTTTTTGATGGTCTTCATTATCTGTCGGGAAACCCTTCTGCACAGAAATAGGCTCTTGCTTACACAACATTGCCACACCGTAGTGGGCTTTTTGACCGTGGAAGTAAACCTTATAGCCCATTGCTTCAACATCAGCAATTGGGAAGGCTTCATCGTGCACTTTTATCTCTTGCAGACCAATCACGTCGGGTTGGTGTTTGTCGATAATAGCTTGCAGTTGGTGAAGGCGGGCTCTAAGACCGTTGATGTTGAAGCTAATTACTTTCATTTGTTTTTATACCTCTCGTAAACCTTTGTCACTGCTTGTTTTTAAAGGTTTTTGATTTGGTGGATTTCATGGTTCATCGTATTTAACCATGCTTAATAATTTCTGTCGCCACTTTGTAGAGACAAAATGGCGACATTAAATGATGTGAATACTTACAGTTACGTAGAATCTATTGAGTCTTAAGTAAATCCAAAAAGAACGCGTATTCAAGTGCGTCTTCTTTTAATCGTTTAAATCGGCCAGAAGCGCCACCGTGACCGGCTTCCATATCGGTTTTGAACAGCAATACGTTGTTGTCTGTTTTCATTTCACGCAGCTTCGCAACCCATTTCATTGGCTCAAAGTACTGCACCTGTGAGTCATGCAGGCCTGTCGTTACCAACATGTTCGGGTAGTTTTGTACCTTAATGTTGTCGTACGGTGAGTACCCCAGCATGTAATCGTAGTAGGCTTTATCGTTCGGGTTACCCCATTCGTCATACTCATTGGTGGTTAGAGGGATCGATTCATCGAGCATGGTTGTCACAATGTCTACAAACGGAACATGTGCACCAATACCACGGTACAGTTCTGGTGCTTGGTTGATGATTGCTCCCATCAATAGACCGCCAGCAGACCCCCCAACGGCGAACACTTTATCTTTCGCGCCGTAGCCTTCTTCAACAAGCTCTTTGGTTACATCAATAAAGTCGTTGAACGTGTTTTGTTTGGTCAGTTTTTTGCCATCTTCATACCAAGGGCGACCAAGCATTTCTGAACCGCGGACATGTGCGATGGCATAAACAAAACCTCTATCCAGTAGGCTTAGGCGAGTTGAGCTGAAGGTAGGTTCAATCGTAGAGCCGTAAGACCCATAGCCGTATTGGTAGATTGGGTTAGTGCCGTCTTTCTTAAATAAGTCTTTACGATAAACCAAAGAGACAGGAACTTGCTTACCATCGCGAGCCGTAATCATGATTCGCTCTGATTGGTAGTTATCCGCTTCGAAATCACCTAATACGGGTGTTTGCTTCATGAGCTCGGATTCACCTGTACTTAGGTCGAAATCATAGTAAGTACCTGGCGTGGTTAAGCTGCTGTAATAGATACGAACTTTTGCGTTATCTAATGCATAGTTACTCGTTAGGTAAGCGGCAAATGCGGTGTCGTTAAATTCAAGTGGAAACTCGTGGCCTGTTGAGAGTTGGCGAACTTTCACTGTAGACAAGCCATCCGCGCGTTGCTCGTAGACAAGATGGTCATCAAACAACTCGAAATCTACAAGCTGAGTATTATCGTCTGCTGGGATGACATCGACCCATTTTGAGCGATCATGCATCTCTTCGGTTGTGACTTTCATTAAACGGAAGTTGACCGCTTGGTAGTTGGTGTAGATGTAATACCAATCACCTAGCTTAGCGATGCTGTACTCTATGCCGGTCTCTTTTGGGTAGAAAGCCTCAGCTGTAGCCTTTGGGTTGTTGGCATCGATGACTGAGACACCGCTGGTTTCTGTGCTCGAATGCCAAATGTAGACCTGTTCTCCATCTTTGCTTTTACTCAAAGAGGTGTAGTAAGCGCTATCGGCTTCTTCGTAGATTAACTGATCGCTTGCTTGAGCGCTGCCTAACACGTGGCGGTAAACTTGATAACCCAGCAATGTTTGTGGATCTTTTTTGATGTAGTAGAAGGCTTGGTTGTCGTTTTGCCACGCGATAGCACTTGAAGCGCCTTCAATTTCATCTTTTAGGTATTCACCTGTTGTGAGGTCTTTGATCTTGATGGTGTAAATGCGGCGGCTTAGCGTATCTTCGCCATAGGCCAACAAGTTTTCGTCTGGGCTGATCGTTAAGCCACCAATACTGAAGAATTCATGCTCTTTTGCTAGCTCGTTTACATCTAAGATGACTTGCTTGTCTGTGCCTAAAAAGTTTTTTTCACGCAGGTGAACTGGGTATTCGTTGTCGCCTGTGACCTTATTCGAGTAGTAGTAACTGCCTTTGCGAACCGGTACCGAATTGTCGTCTTTCGCGATTCGGCCTTTAATCTCTTCAAATAATTGTTTTTGTGCTGCTTCTGTATGTTTCAACACCGTATCTGCGTACTGATTCTCTTGCTCAAGTTGTTGCAATATCTCTGGATCTTGGCGTGCATCATCGCGCATCCAATAGTAATCATCGATTCGGGTTTCACCATGAATCGTCATTGCGTGAGGGACTTTCTTAGCAACGGGTGCTTGGGTTTGTTGAGCGACGAGTTGTGATTGAGAGTAGTGGTTCATGGTTGAGATTCCTTGATTGCTGCATCCGGCGAAAAGCGCTATTGATACGGCTAATGTGGTTAAAGCGATACGCATCTATATATCCTTAGTGTGCACCTTACTCTTTTTGATGCCAGCATCCTTTGTTGGTTGGGTATCTTCCAGTGATATTATTTATAATTGGATTCTGGATATGCACCTTCATCGTAAGTGTCTGTTATTGTTTTCAAAAAATCAAAGTAATGTTAAATGAAATTACTGATACGTGAGAGTGGAAGGAATAAATGTGCAACAAAAAGGGACACACTTTTCAGTATGTCCCTTTCCTTTGTTTAGCAAGATTCGAGTTTTACGTTAAATAGCCAATGGCATTTCGTTTGAGTGGTCAGGTTTACGATTAACCCAACGTAAACCAAGCATAGCGATGAATGACATAGCAATCATCAGGCAACCGAGTGGCAGTTGGTCTTGAGCTGGGAAGAACGATGCCAATAGTGTTGCGATGCCAGCACCTAGGTTTTGCATACCACCTAAAATCGCACCTCCAGTACCAGCGTGGTACGGGAATGGCGAAAGTGCCCCTGTTGTTGCTGCTGGGAATAATATGCCAGCGCCCAAGAAGTAAATTGTGGCACCGCCAATCAAAGTTAATGCTGTTGTTTGACCAAACAGACCCGGTATCAATACCACTGTTGAGCCTACCAATATCGCAACCAGACCAACATTCAATGCACGGCGCTCAGAGCGACGTTGTGCGATGTAACTAGATAAGCCTGCACCGACTAAGTAACCTGGAATAGGCAAGACAAACAGCAAGCTTACTGTGGTTGCCGGTAAGCCAAGTACGCCACCAAGCAACACACCTGCCGCTGCTTCAAATACGGCTACACCAGCAAAGGTTGCGACTAATACCAATAAGAAACCTTGGAAACGTTTATCAGACAGAACGAACTTGTAGCTGTTGGCAACCGATTCAAGCTTGCGTCGTTCTTTCGGCAGTGTTTCCATCATGCTCGTCATCATAGTGATCACAACAGCAATACCAAACAGCGCAAGGAATAAGTAGCTAGAACGCCAGCCGAAAACTTCTGTTAGGTAACCACCCAGTACAGGAGCCATCAATGGTGAGAAAATCACACACATGCTAATCAAGCTGTTTGCACGGTGCAGCTCTGCGCCTTCAAAACAGTCGCGAGTCAATGTACGAGACATCGCACCACCACAACCGATGCCCAAACCTTGGATAAAGCTGCCCGCTAAGAACCATTCATATTCGTGAGCGAACAATGCTACCAGAGTACCGATGATGTAGATGATCAAACCAATCACGATGATCGGTTTACGACCTAGGCGATCTGAAAGTGGGCCGTAAACAAATTGCGACAGACCATAAGGGATCAAGTAACACGCCATCACTGCCTGCAGTGAAGATGCCGAAACTAAGAACTCACCTGCCATATGACCGATAGAAGGCACGTACATCGTTTGAGTCATTTGACCTACGGCAGTCAGAATAGCGATTAAAAAGGTAAGTTTCGCTAATGGAAACGAGGCGGACATTTGCGTATCTCTCCAAAAATTAAGACGTAAAAAGCCTTAGCGCTCCATTAAAGGAGAGCCAAATGAATAAAGTGTTCAGGGAATCTAGGCGCGAGATATTAGAGCTTGATTGCGGGCTTAGCAATCAAAAAGTGTGAAGTTGAGTAAGATAAAAATCTATAACTTGGATTATAAAAACTAATCCGAAGTTACTGCATTTTAAAGAGGGAGAGGGTGGAGTGGGCTTCCTTTAAATATCGATGTTCTGGCTATGTCCAAAGCGCTAAAACCTAAGCAACACAGCTAATGATTATATGAGTACATCATTTGAAATCACAGAAAAAAGGAAGAAAACACGCTCTATTAACATTTGTATAAACTTTCGTTTTATATGTAAGCAATTTGTGCTGTAATTATCCGCTAAGCTATTCGTCTAACTCATTTACATTGTGTACAGCAATTCGTTGTCGATGTGATAGTTATGGTTATGGAAGTCTTTTGGCTTAAATAAGGATATTAAATGCGCTCTCTATCGGTACAGTGGAAAATAACCCTCTTAGCAGGTTGTTGTTTAATCATTACGTCACTGTCTCTTATTGGTTTCTCGATCTACAACGCGACGAGCAATCAACAAGTCATCAAATCTCAAAGTTCAGAATCAGTTATCAATAAAACTCAGCAGTTGCTGGCGTCTGTTTCTCAGCTAAACGCTCAAGAAACTCAACGTTATGTAGACGAAGCTATTTACCGCGCAGAGATGCTTGCGGCCAGTGCTCAGTTTCTAAAAAACAATGCAGACGAAAACTTTACACCAAGTGAAGAGCTTCGTACCGCCTTGGATGAAATGGTTCGTCGCTCGGTTTTAAACTTCGACTCTATTCAAGGAGCGTATCTAGTTTTCAAGCCTGACTTGCTCGATAGTGAAGATGCGAATTATGTCGATGCTGATTATGTTGGTTCTAACGAAAAAGGTCGTTTTGCTCCTTACTGGAAGGTGGCAGATAACGGTGAAAATGTTCTAGCGAACGTTCTTTCAGAATCTATCTTGAATGATGACAGCAATAGCGAACGTTTTTACTGTCCTTTGTCTTCAGGGCAAACGTGTATTAGTACGCCGAGAGTCGTGAACAGCGGTGGTGTAGCACTACTTACGTCCTCTATTTCAGTCCCTATTTTGGTTGACGACGTTGCTATTGGTTTTCTTGGTATTGATCTAAGACTTGATGGTTTAACGAGTGTGATTACTCAATCTGACCAGAGCTTGTTTAACGGTGCGGGTAAAGCTTACGTGGTTAGTCTAGATGGTTCGGTCATCGCTTCTGATGATTCAAGCATTGCAATCGGTTCAACTTTCCAAAGTGGCAATACAAACAGTGATTTAATGACGGACTTTATCTTTGGTGGTGAAGTGACAACGCAATGGAGCGAGAACGGTGAGTGGTTACTTGCCTTTGCACCTGTTGTTGCAGCTAACCAAACTTGGGGTGTGTTGTTCGAGATTCCAAGAGAGAGCGTCGTCGCTGATGCCAACAAATTGGATTCCATCATTAGTACTAAGCTAAGTGAAGGCATCAAGACGGAAGTAATTGCAGGTACCGTATTCATTTTGTTCGGCTTAGCCATCATCGCATTTGCTTCCCTTTCAATTGTGAAGCCTATTCGACAAGTGGTTGAGCGACTTAATGATATTGCTTCTGGTGAAGGTGATTTGACGCAGCGCTTGGAAGTGAAGTCTCAAGATGAAATCGGTCAGTTGTCAAAAGGATTTAACCTGTTCCTAGATAAGCTGCAACACACAATCAAAGAAGTCATTCACACCACAGAACAAGTGGCAAATACTACCAGCCAAGCGAAAGCATCAGCATCAAGTACTCGTGAAAGCAGCGAGTCTCAATTTAAAGAAGTGGATCTAGTCGCGACAGCGGCCGAAGAGATGACTCAAACTGCGGGCTTAGTGGTACAAAATGCAGAAGTGGCCGTTGATGCAGCGTGCGAAGCGAATCGTTCTGCTCAACAAGGGCAACAAGTCATTGAACTTTCAGCAGGTGAAATGAGAAAGCTGGTGGAGCGTATGTCGAGTGCTGTTCCTATTGTTGAAGAATTGGCAAAAAATAACGGAAACATCACCGAGATCTTAAGTGTGATTGAAGGGATCTCTGAGCAAACTAACTTACTGGCATTGAACGCGGCGATTGAAGCGGCTCGTGCTGGCGAACAAGGTCGAGGTTTTGCTGTTGTTGCGGATGAGGTAAGAAACCTCGCAAGTCGCACCCAGTCATCGGTTGGTGAGATCAGAGCGGTGATCGACAAGGTTCATGCTGGAACTCAAGATGTCGTTGAAGCAATACAAGAAGGCAATATCCTAGCTAACGATACAGCACTACACGTTCAGAAAGCAGTTGAAGATCTGGGGTCGATCTTTACTTCTATTGAGGCGATCAGTGATATGAACAGTCAGATCGTTCGAGCAGCCGAAGAGCAACAATCGGTTTCCGGTGAAGTAAATCAAAGCGTGGTTAATATTCGCGATTTGAGTGCGAAGATCTTGGAGCAAGCCGCGGCTTCTGAGCAAGTCGGCAATGAAATTGACCAACTGTCTCAACAACAACAGAAGTTGGTCAATCAGTTCAAGGTATAAGCATTAAGCCTTAACCAGTTCTTGAATAGAAAAAGGGACAAATGAAGATTTCATTTGTCCCTTTTTTAATTGTTTATTTAGAGGCTAGGCAATAACCAGCGGTTGACGCTGCTTACTCTTCGATAAACCAGTAGCCTTTGTTGACCAATTCAGTCACGACAGTTACGCCCGAAGGAGATAGGGCAGTAGCCGAGGTAATCATGGTCTCATCGCAAAGTATGTTGAGTAACGAAGAATCCGCTTCATCAACCTTAACCACTTCGCCATTGATGTAAGCCGTGTTGCTTTCATTTTCGTGGTAGAGCGCTTTTAAGCCTGATACTCGGTGAATTTCACCTTCAGACTCTATGTGTTGAGCGATCTCTTCTTGAGTCCATAGTGGCTCTGGAGCAACGATATCAAGCTGGTGGCGTGATTGGCTTAGCAGACAACCCATGAATTCACTGATGGTTTCAGGTTGCTCTAGTGCAGATTTCAACATGCCTGTGAGATTACTTAAATCCGATGAACGAATTTTTCCGTAGCCTTCTTGCATTTTGAATTCTGGATCGTGCAGGTGTACGTCACCCATATCATGAGCAAGCACAAAATCGGCAAAGTTGCTGATCAGTTCTTGTTCTTTAGGCGAGCGGTAGCCAATAGAGTAGCTCATTGACGGCTCTAACGTGCTCCCTTCATGTGGGAAACCTGGTGGGATATAAAGGATATCGCCCGGCTCTAAAGTTTCATCAATGATTGGGTCAAAACCTTCAATTTGACGAAGTGCAGACGCTTGAACAGTCTCTTTGTATTGGCCAACATCTTTAGCGCCAACCTTCCATTGACGTTTGCCTTGACCTTGAATGATGAAGACATCGTATTGATCAATATGTGGGCCTACGCCGCCTTCAGGTGCTGAGTAGCAGATCATGAGATCGTCGAATAACCAGTTTGGTAACGCTTGGAACGCCTCAGTCAGCTGATTTGCGCCTTGGTGCCAGTGGTTCGCTGCTTGAACGATCAGTTGCCAATGAGTTTCGGTTAATTCGCCAAACTTTTCTTCAGAGAATGGGCCGTGTTCTGCAGTCCACTGATTGTCGAGGTTAGAGACAAAGCGAGAATCCACTTCTTCTTCCATCGATAAACCAGCAAGTTCTTCCGGCGAAATTGGGTCGACGAAGTTTTGGAAGCCACCCTTTAAGATGGTTGGTTTTTTATGCCAGTAGTTTTCAAGAAACTCGGGCATAGAAAAGCTGAGTTGGTACATGTGAATCCTGTATATTTTTATGCTAGATGCTAGATGCTAGATGCTAGATGCTAGATGCTAGTTTGGCTTGTAAATCTTGCTGGACAATTTTGATTGCTTCTAACGCGACTTTTGGATCGATTTCGTTGCTTTCGAGCAGATAGATCAGGTCGACAGCTAAATTAACTTCTTCTGGTGCGTTATCCAGTGGTGATGGTGTGTTATCAGTGTTCATTTCGCTTAGGGTTCTCTAAGTTAATCAGTCTCTCAATATTTTTCATTGAGTCTTCACAGCGTTCTAATCGCTCTTTTGCTAACTGCCAAGCCTCTTCCGCTTTTTTCTTACTGTGGCGAGGCGCAGAATCAAACGTTAACTTTCGTACTCGTACTAAATCGACCAATCGCTTTTGCCAGTCTTGGTGCTGGGCGAGTTCGTTGTATAGGTCGTTCAGGGTTTTCCCTGACTTGCTTTTTCGGTCCAAGCGTAAATCGTGGTTGGCTAACTCTCTTTGGATTGCTGCAATCTGATTGGTCAGCTTTTCTGTCAGGTAGTTGGCTCTGGACGCGGTCAGTTGATTTGAGGTTTGTTCACGTACAATGGTGCGGTACGTTGCCTGAGTTTCAAGTGCATAGGGAAGCAAAACAGAGGCGCCGCATTTAAATAAGGCTCGGTCAAACAAGGCTTGATGATAAGCCCCTCGAGATTTGTCAACCTGCGAGCAATGGCCAATCAAGGTATCAATAACACTTTTTAGCTTTGAAAATTGATTCATTTCACTTCCCGTTGGCTACTGCCTATAAGTTCACAAACCAAGCTTCGTATGCCAGTTTAATTGCAAGTACGCTTACAACTGTAACAAACACAGGTCTTATAAATGTAGCACCGAACCGAATAGCAGAGTGAGCGCCAACAAATGCACCGGCCATCAAACAAAGGCCCATGGTTAAACCTAGAACCCAATCAATATGACCAAGAATCGCGAAGGTCACCAAAGAGGTAAAGTTACTGGTAAAGTTCATGGCTTTGGATAGACCAGAGGCAAGTAAGATGTTTAAGCGATAAAGCGCCATAGAGCTTACCGTCCAAAACGCGCCAGTTCCTGGGCCAGCAACCCCATCATAAAAGCCAAGAATGAATCCTTGGTACTTTTGTTTTCTCTTAAGCACAGGGCATGGCTTAGGAGACACATTATGGCTCACATCTGGAGTCTTATGAAAAATGGTATAGACCGCTGCGGCAAGAATGACTAACGGCAATACCTTCTCTAACCACTCGGTGCTAATGGCATCAACAGTGAGTGTGCCGATGGTCGCACCTATTAAAGTAGATATGAATGCATTGACCCAACACTCAGGCTTGAACAGCTTTTTACGGTAGTAAGTGAATGCAGCTGTAGATGAAGCAAACGTTGCGGCCAGCTTATTAGTTCCGAGTGCAATGTGTGGCGGCAGGCCAAGCGATAGCAAAGCTGGAACGGTTAACATCCCTCCGCCACCTGCGACAGCATCAATAAAGCCTGCTGCAAATGCAACCAGAGCAAGTATGACCAACATGGTTGGCTCAATCATTTCCATAAATAGCTAGTGTTCTCGTTATCGGCTGATAGGGCAGCCACATGAAAAATCTATGGATTAGTCATGTTGGGTTGTGAATGCAAGGGCCTAGCGATGAAGGCCCATAACTACCTCAAGGGCAGGGGATATTAGTATTTTATTGTTCTTTTAAAAGGCGGTAGTGAATCGAGTAGGGACTTTCCGTATCGCTTCGTTACTATGCGTCTATCAAGGATCGTGACTTTACCAGAATCTCTTTCCTTACGCAGTAGTCTACCCACAGATTGAATAAGCTTTTTACTCGCATCTGGAACAGTAATCTGCATAAAAGGGTTACCACCGCGTGATTCAATATATTCTGAATGTGCTTGCTCTACGGGAGAGGTAGGAACACCAAAAGGAATCTTGGTAATAACGAGGTTTTCAAGAAGCTCACCCGGTAGATCAAGACCTTCAGAAAAGCTGCCAGTTCCAAAAAGAACGCTGGTTTTACCTTGGTCTATTAGCTCTTTATGTTTTTTTAGAATTTCAGTTCGTGAAGTATCGCCTTGAACCTGCAATGCCCACGACTTTTTAACGAAATCTGTTGTTAAAGCCTCTGCAACTTTGTTCATTTGCCAGTAAGAAGAGAATAGAACGAGATTGGCTTTTTTGTCTTCTATTACCTTAGGCAAAATTTCAATAAGATATTCGGTAAACTGAGGTGCTTGTGGTTCGTACTTCATTGCCGGAACGATCAGCTCAGCTTGATTCTGGTAATCAAACGGTGATGCCAAAGCCAAAAACTGTACGCCATCTTCTGCTTTTTGGCTGATACCGGCTTGATGACAGAAAAAGCTGAAAGAGTTGAGCGCCCTCATGGTCGCAGATACTAATACGGCACCCACACAGCGGCTCCAGATTTGTTGATCCAGTTGCCAACCTACCTCTAGTGGCGAAACATTCACAACGAAATCGCCTTCGCTTTCTTTATTCAGTTCGAGCCAACGAGCCAAAGGAGCGCCTTTTTCTCTCTTCGGTTCAGCCATTAAGCGCCAAACTTGAGCAAGGTTCTCTGTTCTTTGTATATAGAAGCCAATTTCTGCCAGTGCCGGCTCTGCAAGTTTTGCTGAAAGCTCGCCGTCTTTAACTCGTTCTGCAATTAGGTCTGCAATCTTCGCAACGGCTTGGCTCGCCTTTTGCGTGAGCTGCTTGAGATCTTTAGATTCATTCTCTAGCCACTCAGGTAAGTCGCCATGTTCGAAGCGATACAAGCCGTCTTCAAAGTGGTTAGCGTCAAACTGTTTACTCATTTGAGTCAGGGTAGGGATCAGCTGTTGCACTGAGTCTTGCAGTTCATTTCGAAACCGGTGGACACGTTTCTCGTCAGCGAGGCCTGAAAGCTTAGTGATGGATTGGTTCAAACGCTCCAACCATGACGCCGCGCCTTTTAAGCTCGCAGCCGCAGAAGAGTGATCTCTGGCTACATGCGGTAAATGGTGAGCTTCATCGAATATATAGATGCTATTTTCTGGCTCAGGCAGTATCACGCCGCCTCCTAGGTCTGCATCCGCCATCACCAAGCTGTGATTGGCAATTATCACGTCTGCTTTATCTAGCTCTGAGCGCGCTTTTTGGAAAGGGCAGTCTCTATGAGTAGGCATACTGTTATTACAGCTGTGCTTATCGCTGACAATCATCTGCCAAATCATGTTGTCGATGGGTTTTGGCCACGAATCACGGTCACCATCCCATTTACCTTGGGTTAGGCTACGATACATGGTTTGAAGTTGGTCGATATCCTTCTTCTTTGGCTTAGATTCGAACATGGCCATTTGTCCACCATCAACCCCGCAGGCAGCGGCTAGCTTTTCGGAACAACAATAACGCTGTCTGCCCTTCGCTAATATGAAAGAAAACTCTCGATCAGTCAGTCTTCTATATAGAGGGAGATCTTTATTGACGAGCTGTTCTTGTAGCGCAACCGTCGCCGTTGATATGACTATTTTTCGGTTATTGAGCACAGCGACAGGAATAGTTGCCATTAAATAAGCCAGTGATTTCCCGATCCCGGTTCCCGCTTCTGCAACAATCATGCGATTACTTTTGTGGTATTGACCACAAAGTGTCTTCGCTATTTCTGCAACAAGGTAATTTTGAGCACGTCGAGGTACAAAGTTGTCCAACTGATCTTGGAGGTTTTGATAACTGGTGCGAATAGATTTTTGAATTTTAGTAGTTAGCATACTGTGACCTACGTAACGGAGCGAGGATAGTAGCACATATCACTAGTCGGTACATTTACGGTGAAATAGCTTGCTTTTGAATCAAAGGTAGATCTTGTTCACAAAAAAAAACTGAACCATCAGGAACTTAACTATTTTATTTATGTTGCGAAATATAAATATTAAAAAAGACTTGCTTGTAGGTGTTAAATCCTGAGATGTGGCGTTTTTACAAGTTGTTTGTGGTGTTAAATGCTGTTTTGTTCTTTTTTTGGATTATTATATTTCCTGATAAAACTAAGGATAAGCTGCTCGTAAAACTATGAAAAAAAATGTAAGTAGTTGATTTTGATTGCTTTGTGTTTTTTTTAGGTTTGTTTTTAGTTTATTTGACACGCAGGATAATCTTTTGCAATCTAGACCTCGAAATTTAGTGACGGTGATTAACCAACAAAGAGTGGTAATGACCAGTCATAAAAATAAAAGGGAACCGGGCAAGGATCTCCCATTCTTAGAAAAGGCAGTGGATTTATTATGAAAAAGACTCTATTAGCGCTAGCTATCGCAGCTACAGCAACTTCTGTAAACGCAGCAGAAATTTACTCTAACGACGATACTAAAGTTGGCCTAAAAGGCGAGGTAGATATCTACCTATCTCAATCTGAAGTAGACAAAAACCTAACTGAAACAACTAAGAACGAAGCTGACGTTTCTACTTGGGCTAAAATCCAACTTGACGCTGAGCAGAAGCTTAACGATCAGTTCACAGCATTCGCATCTTTCGAAATCGAAACTGACGGCAGCAACGCTAAGTTCGATGACGTTCTAGCTGGTTTTAAAACTGACACTTGGGGTATGGCTTTCGGTGAAACTGGCGACCTAGCAGAATCTGCTGACGCTATCCAGAAAGATGATATCACAAACGAAGGTAACTACATGGGCTCTACTGGTGGTCACCACCGCGAGTCTTCTGGCCACGGCGCTGTATTCAAAGGTCAATTCGTTGAAGGTTTCACAATCGTAGCTGACGTTAACACTGATTCTACTGAAGACGTTGACAACACTTACGGTATCTCTGCAGATTACGCATTCAGCAACTTCTCTATCGGTGCTTCTTACATCACTGGTGACGCTGCTAAAGACGTAGATTACTCTCTTGCTGGTGTTTCTGCTTCTGCTGAATTTGGTGGTTTTTACTTAGCGCTTACTTACGCACAGTTTGAAGGCAACCAAGGTTACGGTTACTGGGACCTATCTGACATCGCTGCTGATTCTTACGGCAACGGTGAAACTATGGGTATCGCAGCTGCTTACCAAATCGACGCTGTTCGTCTATACGCTACATACTCTGTAGCAACAACTGACGAAATCGCTACAGCAGCGGGTACTTCTAAGATCTCTGATATCGACTCTACTAACCTAGTTGTTGGTGTTGATTACGCATTCCGTGACAACATCCTATTCCTAGCTGAATACCAAACTGCTGATTTCGAATACGCATCACAAACTCTAGATGCTGACGGCGTTATCGCTGGTGTTTACTACACATTCTAATCTGTAGTTAACTATGCTATACAAAAGCCAGCTATTAGCTGGCTTTTTTACATTTATTGATTAAGGAATCGTACATGAACAAGTGGTATTTGAGTTTTGTCTGTCTATTCTCTGCACCATACGCAACGGCTGCTCTTGATTTGGCTTCTGGTATTTCGCTAAATACTTTGAACGGTGAGGTTGTTGAAAGTGTGGAAGACGCTGTATTCACCTCAGGTGAAAACCAACTCGTTTTAGATTACACAGGGTATTTGAGCGATAAAGGCAAACGCGAGTTTATCAGTACAGTTCCTTACATTATGGTAGTTAATGTTCCCGAAAATGCTGATGTTGATATTGATCTTCTAAGTAGAAAGTACGCTAAAATCGAAAAAAATGTAGACAGAGAACTTCCTATATTCAGTATCTCTGTAAACGGTGATGATGCAGAAGTCGTGCAAGAAGTTTTGCCTCCATCTCAAGGTGCACTGCCTTACAGCGATATCCCTCAGTTGGTTAAAGACTACAACCAAGAAAGAGGCTTAGTTTTTGATTCAGGCAAGATTCGTTCGTTGAAAGAAGAGCTAGCGGCGGTACAAACTGGTGCAGTAGTTGGAGCAACGGTAGCTGGCGACAGTACTGTGCAAGAGTCTGAAAATACGCTTCAACTTAAGCTATGGTATTCAAGAGCAAATGAAGAAGAGCGTAAAGCATTCCAAAAATGGTTAATTGACCAAAAGTAATCAATCTTCACGTACAAAAAAGCGAGACGTAAATCTCGCTTTAATATATCGCTATGAGTTAAATCTCTTTCCACTCACCAGGCTGCAGCTGCCCCACATTCATATTACCCATTGAGTAACGGATAAGACGCAGGGTAGGGAAGCCGATATTGGCTGTCATTCGTCTTACCTGACGGTTACGTCCTTCAATGATTGTAATAGCCAACCATGTTGTCGGTATCGCGGCTCTGAAGCGTACTGGAGGGGTTCTATCCCACACAACAGGTTCAGACATCACCTCAACCTGAGCGGGCAGTGTCATGCCGTCTTTTAGTTCGACACCTTTTCTCAATTTATCTAAATCTTCCTCAGAAGGTGCGCCTTCAACCTGTACCCAGTAAGTCTTTGGGGATTTTGAGTTTGGTTGAGTTAGCTTAGCTTGAAAAATACCATCGTTGGTCAAGACCATTAACCCTTCGCTGTCGCGGTCAAGGCGACCTGCAGCATAAACGTCTTTCACTGGAATAAAGTCCGCTAGCGTTTTTCTCCCTTCGCCATCTGTAAATTGGCTTAGAGTATCGAAAGGCTTGTTGAACAGAATTACTTTGCGATCTTCGAGCGCAACCTTAGGTTTTGCATTGGTAGGCTTGCCTTTATATCGGTGCTTGCTTGAGTGAGATTTGTTGTGCGAATTGCCAGTGTTATTCTTATCACTGCTTCGGCTTTGTCTATTACCGCTTTGTTTTAATGTTGCACCAGAACGAGCCGGTTTGTCTGAACGAGATGCGCTGCGTGAGCGAGTAGACATGTTAACTACCTTGCAAAAATGTAAACGAAGTGTGCTGAAAAGTTTTCACTGAAACGGAATTGAGCTATCATTTGCGCGCCTAAAAGACACAAAATAGAACAAGTTGATGGACTCTTAAGCCTGATTTGTTTAATTATACCTTCGTGTTTTATTATAACAACGCACTCACGGATTTGGTTCATGCTGTCATCAAGATTGTATGAAAAATAAGATAGAGTACGACTATCGAGTAAGCAGTTTTCACTCTTAGAGTGGCTTACTGGTCAATTTATAACACGCTCACTACTTTAAATGAGCTTGTAAGAACTATAGGGAAATTTCATGCCTACTGAAAAACCAACGATCATCTATACCATTACAGACGAAGCTCCGGCGCTAGCAACATACTCTCTGCTGCCTATCATTCAATCTTTTACAGCTTCTTCTGGTATTAACGTTGATACTCGCGACATTTCACTTGCAGGGCGTATTATTGCCAACTTCCCTGACTATTTGAACGAAGAGCAACGTATTGGTGATGCATTAGCAGAACTAGGTGAATTGGCTAAGACACCAGAAGCAAACATTATCAAGCTTCCAAACATCTCTGCATCTGTACCTCAGCTTCAAGCAACAATCAAAGAGCTACAGTCAAAAGGTTACGCACTTCCTAATTACCCAGAAGAAGCAAACACTGACGAAGAGAAAGCAGTAAAAGCGACTTACGACAAAATCAAAGGCAGTGCAGTAAATCCAGTATTGCGTGAAGGTAACTCGGATCGCCGCGCTCCACTTTCTGTTAAAAACTACGCGAAGAAGAACCCACACTCAATGGGTGCTTGGTCTGCAGATTCTAAGTCGCACGTTTCAAGTATGGACGACAAAGACTTCTTCGGTAGCGAAAAGTCAGTAACCATTGAAGGTGCTACAGAAGTTAGCATTGAATTCGTTGGCAAAGATGGTGCGAAGAAAACATTGAAGCCAGCTTTTGCACTGCAAGATAAAGAGATCATTGATGCGTCAGTGATGAATAAGGCCGCTTTGGTTGCATTCTTCGAAAAAGAAATCGCATCGGCTAAAGAGCAAGGTGTACTGCTTTCTCTTCACTTGAAAGCGACGATGATGAAAGTATCTGACCCAGTGATCTTTGGTCACGCGGTTAAGGTTTACTACAAAGACGTATTTGCTAAACACGGTCAGCTGTTTGAAGAGCTAGGCGTTGATGTAAATAACGGCATCGGTGATGTCTACGCGAAGATTGATGCGCTTCCTCAAGAGCAGAAAGAAGCAATCGAAGCTGACCTGCAAGCGGTATACGAGACTCAGCCACCACTAGCGATGGTTGATTCGGACCGTGGCATTACTAACCTACACGTACCAAGCGATATCATTGTGGATGCATCTATGCCTGCAATGCTGCGTTCTTCTGGTCAAATGTGGGATCCAGAAGGTAAGCAAAAAGATACCAAAGCAATGATCCCAGATCGTAGCTACGCGAGCATTTACCAAGCGGTTATTGATTTCTGTAAAGAGAACGGCGCGTTCGATCCAACAACGATGGGTAGCGTACCAAACGTTGGCTTGATGGCTCAAAAAGCGGAAGAGTACGGTTCTCATGATAAGACTTTCATCCTTGAAGCTGCTGGTCAGGTTCAAGTTGTTGACGCTTCAGGCGCTGTGCTTCTTGAGCAAGACGTAGAGGAAGGCGATATCTTCCGTATGTGTCAGGTTAAAGATGCACCAATCCAAGACTGGGTTAAGCTTGCGGTAACGCGTGCTCGTGCATCGGGTGTTCCAGCGGTATTTTGGCTAGATGCGTCACGCGCACATGATGCTCAGCTTATCAAGAAAGTTGAAGCATACCTTCCTGAATACGATACCGATGGTCTTGAAATTAAGATCCTTGCTCCACTTGAAGCGACTCAATACTCACTGGTTCGTATCAAAGAAGGCCTAGATACTATTTCGGTTACTGGTAACGTATTACGTGATTACCTAACTGACTTGTTCCCGATTTTAGAGCTTGGTACATCAGCTAAGATGCTATCGATTGTTCCACTAATGAACGGTGGTGGTCTGTTTGAAACAGGTGCTGGCGGCTCTGCTCCTAAACATGTTCAACAAGTAGAGAAAGAAAACCACCTGCGTTGGGATTCTCTAGGTGAATTCTTGGCACTAGCGGCATCTCTAGAGCACCTGAGCGTAGTAACAGGTAACGCTAAAGCACAAGTTCTAGCTGATGCGCTTGATAAAGCGACGGGTGAGTTCCTTGATAACAACAAGTCTCCTTCACGTCGAGTAGGTGAGCTTGATAACCGTGGTAGCCACTACTATCTAGCGGCATACTGGGCTAAGGCGCTTGCTGAGCAAACGGCTGACGCTGATCTTGCTGCTGAGTTTGCAGGTGTGGCAAGTCAACTGGCTGAAAGTGAAGAAGCGATCGTTGCAGAGCTGAACAACGCTCAAGGTGTGGCTGGCGACTTAGGTGGTTACTACCTACTTGACGATGTATTGGTTTCAACACTAATGCGCCCAAGCTCAACGCTAAACGCGTTTATTGATGCATAGTGATTGGACTCATCGTTAGTCACTCATGAACGTGATTTGCTAACGAGTTGCTTAGGCTGATAGCTAAGTTATAGATAAAGTCAAAACGAAAGACGCTTTAACGATAATGTTAAAGCGTCTTTTTTCTGTCTAATACTTCTTAAGACCTAGCTTAAGGGGAGTAGCTCTTCGAGCTCATTGTCCAGTGAGCAACTTTAGAGCCCCCAAAACGAAAAAAACCGCTCACGTAATCCTGTGTTACAGGTATTAAATGAGCGGTTTCAATATTCTGTTTACCTGTCAGCCGTTAATGACGACTGATGGAGGTTAACATGAGTTTGCATTCGCCTATTTTGCGGCGCTGCCTTCTACAGGAACAACGGAGCTAGCATGCGAGCCTTTAGGTCCACTTTCTACTTCATAGTCGACCTGCTGACCAGCCTTTAAGGTTCGATAACCTTCCATTTGTATTGTGGAGTAGTGCGCGAAAATATCGCCGTCTTCACCTTCTGGACAAATAAAGCCAAACCCTTTGGCATTGTTAAACCATTTTACTGTACCTGTAGCCATGCTATACATCCCTCATGCATTTTGTTACTAACGTTGTTATATCAATTGTTGTAAGTGCGATTGATATCATTCCTACCAGCTAAAGAATTTCAGCTAATAGCTTGAATCTCGTACATTGCTTACGGAAATTAACGCTACCCTGCGTAATTATTCCTTATTGTTAATTTTTGAAGCGTGTTACTGATTTTAATTCATGTTGCAAAAGTGTATTAAAAAAACCTTTTAGCTCCAATGTAGCTAATGATTGAGCACAGTCAATAGTAAATTGGTATAAAAGTGATCAATTTTAATAACAAATCACATTCGAGATTAACCGCAAACTATTAACTAAATAGTAACTTAGCGGTAATCTTATCGTTAGTATCAATAGTTATGGCGTCTTTTTAATCAATCACATATGTTAATCTTGTTAATCGAGATCTTTTATTTGCAGCGATGGAAATGGTGGATTAGGCTCAGTATAGAGGAATATTTTTTGGTACTGTTTCTAGGTGCAGTTTCTTAGTACACGGTAAAGCGTGAATGTGGTAAATTTGAGTTAGGTAAACACTCACGACTTCCGAAAAATAACCCTTAGCAAAGCGATATGAGCAGAAACTTTGAATGGGCATCTCCAGGCTCAGATTTACTGGAGAAAGAAGCAACAAAAGTAAAGCCACCGGCGATGTATAACGTTGTGTTGAATAACGATGACTACACGCCCATGGACTTTGTAATCGAGATCCTAGAGCGATTCTTCTCACTAGATATCGAAAAAGCAACGGAAGTGATGCTCAAGGTTCATTATGAAGGTAAAGCTATATGCGGCACATACAGTGCTGAAATAGCGGAAACAAAGGTAGCGCAGGTCACGATGTACTCAAAGGAAAATGAGCATCCGCTACTATGTACAATGGAGCAAGTATAAATTGCTCGAACAACACTGTTGTTCCCTTAGGAGGTACTTATGCTAAATAAAGAATTAGAGACGAGTTTAAATGGCGCATTTGCTCGTGCGCGAGACAAGCGACATGAATTCATGACTGTTGAACACCTCCTACTAGCATTATTAGAAAATGATGCGGCCAAGGAAGCGCTCCAAGCTTGTCAGGCTGATCTCGATGCTCTTCGCAATGAGCTCGATATTTTTATCGATCAAACGACCCCACTTATCCCTGAAAGCGATGAAACTCGCGAAACTCAGCCTACGTTGAGCTTTCAACGAGTACTTCAACGCGCTGTTTTTCATGTTCAATCTTCAGGTCGCAGCGAAGTAACAGGTGCTAACGTACTTGTGGCTATTTTTAGTGAGCAAGAATCTCACGCGGCATATCTTCTTAAGAAAAACGACATTAGTCGCTTAGATATTGTTAACTTCATCTCACACGGTATTACCAAAGCCAGCAACGAAGGCGACAGTCCTTCATCATCCGATTCATTTGGTGGTGCAGAAAATGCTGAAGAAGCTAACTCTGAAGACCGTTTAGAAAATTTTGCTACTAACCTTAACGAAGTCGCAAAGCAGGGCAATATTGACCCACTAATCGGTCGTGACAAAGAGCTAGAACGCACTATCCAAGTTCTGTGTCGTCGTCGTAAGAACAACCCTCTGTTAGTGGGTGAAGCGGGGGTAGGTAAAACTGCCATCGCGGAAGGTCTTGCATGGCGCATCGTTGAAGGACAAGTGCCTGAAATCATTCAGAGCAGCGTAATTTATTCTCTAGATATCGGTTCACTGTTAGCCGGAACCAAATATCGTGGTGACTTTGAGAAACGTTTTAAAGCGATTCTTAAGCAACTGGAGAAAGAAGAAGACGCGATTCTGTTCATCGATGAGATCCACACCATTATCGGTGCCGGGGCTGCATCGGGTGGTCAGGTTGATGCGGCAAACTTAATTAAACCACTACTAAGCAGTGGCAAATTACGTTGCATCGGTTCAACAACGTACCAAGAGTACAGCAGTATTTTTGAGAAGGAGCGTGCTTTAGCTCGTCGCTTCCAGAAAATAGATATTATTGAACCATCGCTAGACGATACGACCAAGATCCTGATTGGCTTGAAGCCAAAATACGAAGCTCACCACGAAGTGCGCTACACCAACAAAGCGTTGCGTGCCGCTGTGGAACTGTCAGCTAAATACATTAATGAACGCCACCTTCCTGATAAGGCCATTGACGTAATCGATGAAGCGGGCGCTCGTAGTCGTTTGGCACCTGCAAGCCGTCGTAAGAAAACGGTAAGCGTGGCTGATATTGAGTCAATGGTTGCGAAAATGGCGCGTATTCCTGAAAAGTCAGTATCGTCTTCAGACAAAGATACACTCCAGAAACTGGATGAGCGCATGAAAATGTTGGTATTCGGACAAGACCCTGCAATCGATGTATTGAGTGAAGCGATTAAGCTGACCCGTGCTGGATTGGGTGCAGACAATAAACCTGTTGGTTCATTCTTGTTTGCTGGTCCTACTGGTGTCGGTAAAACAGAGGTGACTGTTCAGCTGTCTAAGTTGATGGGTATTGAGCTTCTGCGCTTTGATATGTCTGAGTACGGTGAGCGACACTCAGTGAGCCGCTTGATTGGTGCGCCTCCTGGTTATGTTGGTTACGACCAAGGTGGTTTGCTAACGGATGCCGTAATCAAGAACCCGCACTCTGTTGTGTTACTGGATGAAATCGAGAAAGCTCACCCAGATATCTTTAACTTGCTACTGCAGGTAATGGATAACGGCACGCTAACTGACAACAATGGTCGCAAAGCGGACTTCCGCAATGTGATTCTAGTGATGACGACCAACGCAGGTGTGGCTGAAACCGAGAAGAAATCGATCGGCCTGATCCAACAAGATCATGCGCCAGATGCGATGGGCGAAATCAAGAAGGTATTTACTCCTGAGTTCCGTAACCGTCTTGATAATATCATTTGGTTCAACAGCCTTGACCCAAGTGTGATTAGCCAAGTAGTTGATAAGTTCATTGTCGAGCTTCAGGTTCAACTGGACGCTCGTGGCGTGTCTTTAGAGGTTTCTGAGGATGCTCGTCACTGGTTAGCTGATAAAGGCTATGACAAGACCATGGGTGCTCGTCCAATGGGACGTGTGATTCAAGAGAAGCTTAAGAAACCACTTGCTAACGAGTTACTGTTCGGTAGCTTGGTTGATGGCGGTACGGTTAAAGTATCCCTGAAAAAAGACGAATTGGATTTCATCTATGTTGGTGCTAAAGAAGAGGTCATGCACTAACGAAGTGATTGATAAATCAAAGGCTTAAATATAAAACGCATGACTTAGGTTGTGCGTTTTTTTATGCTTGCGAGATGCGAGATGCGAGATGCGAGATGCGAGATGCGAGATTGTGTAGTAAAAAGCTCAGGCAATAAAAAACGGAGCCTTAAGCTCCGCTTCTTATTGTATTCGCTAATTAAAAATTAACGAGCACGGAAGACGATGCGGCCTTTAGAAAGGTCGTATGGAGTCATCTCAACAGTTACTTTATCACCAGTAAGAATACGGATGTAGTTCTTACGCATTTTACCAGAGATGTGTGCTGTCACTACGTGACCGTTTTCAAGCTCAACACGGAACATTGTGTTTGGTAGAGTATCAAGGACAGTGCCTTGCATCTCGATTACGTCTTCTTTAGCCATCTAATCCTCTTTCGAAATTTGGCGGTTTTCAACGGCTTGATTGTGCCGTTAAAATCAAAATATGTAAAGTTGTCGCGTATTCTACCCTTGCCACCGCTGATTTACTAGCCTTTGATGACGTTGAAATCGTACTTTATAGTTCATCGCAGGGCATTCATCGATTTGATAACCCAAATATAACCATTGTTTTTGTTCTTTCTGGGCATGTTGGATCTGAAATAGAACGCCAAGTGTTCCCATCGAAATGTCTATATCAGGATCGAAGAAGGTATAAAACGCGCTCGTACAGTGAGCCATGATATCGGTTACGGCGATACCAACCAACTTGTTCTCATCATAGATGTGCATGAACTTTGTAGTAAGCCACTCATTTTTAGAGAATTGTAGAAACTCTTCTTTCTTGGGTGGGTACATGGTTCCCGAACGGTGACGAGCGGTGATATAGCGACTGTATAAGTCAAACCAGTTGTCATCCATCTCATCTTTCAGTTCCCAACGTAGTGATTTTCCTTTGTTAAGGATCCGTCGTTGGCTTTTGGAAAGCTTAACCTCAGGAATTGAAAGCCGAATCGCTTGGCATGCTGAGCAATTATCGCAATGTGGCTTATAAATGGTTGAACCACTGCGGCGAAATCCATTCGCAAGCAGAACTTCATAGTTATCTGAGGTGTGCATGTGTTCGTCAAGCGTGACCGCCACTCTCTCTTCGAAGTGAGGTAAGTAGCTGCAAGCGTGATTGTCTGTTAATCCAATTCTGATTTGTTGTAAATCTGGATTCATTAAGGCATTTCCTTTAGCCATTGGGTTTTAAAGCATGCATCGTCAACGGAGAACTCTTTGAGTAATTGCAGAGAGCCTAGGAATTCATCCCTATCAACCTCGATAGCGCCCAAGGATTCCAAGTGAGGGTTCATGACTTGGCAATCAATCAGTTGTCCGCCGAATCGGGTAAAGTGTTTACAAAAGTACCACAGCGCAATTTTAGAGGCATTGGTCTTTAGGCTGAACATCGATTCACCGCAAAAGACTTGGCCTCTTTGTAAGCCGTAAAGTCCACCGATCAGTTCATCATCTTGCCAAACCTCAACCGAGTGGCAGAAACCTAATGAAGCGAGTTTGCGGTAGGCTGACTGCATGTCGCTGTTTAGCCAGGTTTCTTCTTCGGGTCTTAGTGAAGAGCAATAACCAATTACTCTGTCCGTCGCTTGGTTGATGCTGACTCGGTAATTGTGCTTTCTTTGAAACTTTTTAAGACTTTTTGACGGTTCGAATGTCTTAGGATTAAATACCGCTCGCGGTGCAGGGCTCCACCAAAGTATAGGCTCACCTGGGCCATACCATGGAAATATACCTTGGCTATAAGCGTTTAAAATTCGCATTGGTGATAAATCACCACCGAAGGCGAGCAGACCGTTGGGGTCATCAAGCGCGTCGAAAGGCGAAGGAAACTCTATACTAGTAGTATCAAGTTCGGTTAGGTATATAGTCATAAGTACCGCATTACAGATTAATCACTGACCAAGAGGTCTTTAGGAGTTTTACCATGAAGAAGTTGCTTTGGATTTTACTTGTTTTGCCCATGTTGGCAAATGCAGCTTACAACAGAAACCAAGCTCGACCAGTAAACGAGGTTGTTTATGGTGAGATTGATACGGTCAGATACATCACTCAGCAAGAGATCGTTGAGTCGAAAGCGAATGGTTGGGAAACCTTGTTAGGTGCGGCGATTGGTGCCTTGATTGGTAACCAGTTTGGCGGCGGCACTGGTAAAGAAGTGGCGACAGCTGTAGGTGCAGTAGCAGGTGCGGGTATTGCTCGTAACCGAGGTAACACACAATATAAAGTAGAGTACAAACTGGTCGAGTTATTGGTCAAAACCAAAGACGACAAGTTGGTCAACATTATCCAAGATGTCGATAACTCGATGCTGTTCAACCGAGGCGATGATGTACGAATTCTCTATTTTTCAGATGGTGTTCGAGTTGATCTCGTGTACTAGTATATAAATACGATTGATTGGCTAATTAATCACCGGTTTGGGCTGGATTAGCTCTGGAGTTCGTTGGAAAAGTTCGTTAGTCTGCAAGTACGAAGAATTATTCATCACCCGAAAATAAATACGCGCCAGTGACTTCGGGTGGTACAAGGACTATAAGATTTAATGGAAAGCCTTACGTTACAACCAATTCAAAAAGTGAACGGGGAAGTTAACCTACCTGGTTCAAAAAGCGTTTCCAACCGTGCACTTCTTTTGGCTGCACTTTCTACGGGAACCACTCGCCTAACAAACTTGCTAGACAGTGATGATATTCGTCATATGTTGAATGCATTAACTCAGTTAGGTGTTGATTATCAGTTGTCTGCAGACAAAACCGTTTGTGAAGTGACAGGTGTTGGTGGTGCATTTTCAAGTGACAAAGCCCTAGAGCTTTTCTTAGGTAATGCGGGTACGGCGATGCGTCCGTTGGCGGCTGCACTATGTTTAGGTCGCGGTGAATACGTTCTTACTGGTGAGCCTCGTATGAAAGAGCGCCCAATTGGCCACTTAGTAACAGCACTGCGAGAAGCCGGTGCCGACGTTGAATACTTAGAAAATGAAAACTACCCGCCATTGAAGATCACAGGTACTGGTCTGAAGAGCGGTACAGTTTCTATCGACGGTTCTATCTCTAGTCAATTCTTGACGGCATTTTTGATGGCTGCGCCCTTAGCTGAAGGTGAAGTGACCATTAAAATTGACGGTGAATTGGTTTCTAAACCTTACATCGATATTACGCTGCACATCATGAAGCAATTTGGTGTGGACGTGATCAATAATGATTACCAAGAGTTTGTGATTCCTACCGGGCAATCTTACTCGGCACCGGGTGATTTCTTGGTTGAAGGTGATGCATCATCTGCGTCATATTTCCTTGCAGCCGCTGCTATCAAAGGTGGTGAGATTAAGGTCACTGGTATTGGTAAAAACAGTATCCAAGGTGATATTCAATTCGCTGATGCGCTTGAGAAAATGGGTGCGGAAATCGAATGGGGTGACGACTACGTTATCTCTCGTTGTGGTGAGCTGAAAGGCATCGATATGGACTATAACCATATCCCAGATGCTGCGATGACTATCGCGACAACCGCATTGTTTGCGAAAGGCACAACGGCAATCCGTAATGTCTACAACTGGCGTGTGAAAGAGACAGACCGCTTGGCTGCAATGGCAACAGAGCTACGTAAAGTCGGCGCTGAAGTGGAAGAGGGTGAAGATTACATCATTGTTAACCCTGTGGCTGAACTGACTCATGCGGCAATTGATACTTACGATGATCACCGTATGGCGATGTGTTTCTCGCTGGTTGCTTTGAGCGATACGCCTGTGACGATTAATGATCCAGGTTGTACGTCAAAGACATTCCCTGATTATTTCGACAAGCTGAAAATGCTAAGTCTATAAAAATGCTTATTTTGTAAAGGTTTAGGAACAAAAAAGCTTGCCTAAGTGGCAAGCTTTTTAATTATTGCTGAATTGTAAATTCTTTCGAAAGGTGGTGCGCTAAGTATTTAAACATGTTAAATACCGCGGTTGTATTCTCGGTCGGCATTCCATTGCTGTCTAAGAAGTATTCACCTTTGAAGACGAGTACATCGTCTTTTTCTACTACGCTGTTTGCGCGCATGCCTTCAATGTAGTCATCATGTGATTGGATAATTTGGTTTGCGATAAGCAGTAAATCAAATTCTGCTATTACTTTCTTTGTCATGAGTTTATCTCTGATAACTGAATATAACGTTGAGTTTATGGTGTCGAACTAGAAATTCAATGATTTCACAACCGATTAAGAGAGTCTTTTCAAACATCCACAATTTATTTTGTGATTTACGGCAAAAATAATTGAATGGGGCTCGCGTTAGATTCGCGGACAAGCTTAGTATGAGCCCGTTTAGACGTAATGCCTGATGAATAGGCTCTTGCAAGTATTCTTAGTGAGTACTTTATAGCTTCTTTATATTGCGACCCTTTTATCTATGAGTCGTCGAATTGTCGAGCGATCAGATCCAATTTTGAAAAAAGCGGTTGATCTTCTAGTAATCTCGCACAATAGTAAAAAAAGAAGCAATGAATTTAGAATATCATGCGTAAAAGCCCACAAGCTAAATTGTTGGTGCTGAAGCATCGTGATTAAGGACGTTAGAGTCAATATGGGTAAATCGCTCGTTATAGTGGAGTCGCCAGCCAAGGCTAAAACTATCAATAAATATCTTGGCAAAGACTTTGTCGTTAAGTCGAGTGTAGGTCACGTACGTGATTTACCAACGGCGGGTCAAAGTACTGGTCAAAAGGCTGCTGCAGTTTCAACCAAGGGTATGAGCCCAGAAGACAAAGCTCGTATCAAAAAAGAAAAAGATCGCAAAGCTCTGATTAAAAAGATGGGTATCAACCCATATAAAGAGTGGGAAGCGAACTACCAAATCCTACCTGGTAAAGAGAAAGTTGTTGCTGAATTGCAAAAACTGGCTGAGAACGCAGACCATGTTTATCTCGCAACCGATTTGGACCGCGAAGGAGAAGCTATCGCATGGCACCTTCGTGAGATCATCGGTGGCGATGAAACGCGATACAAGCGAGTGGTTTTTAACGAAATCACCAAGAATGCTATTCAACAAGCTTTCGAAACTCCAGGTGAGCTAAACATCGATGGCGTAAACGCGCAACAAGCACGACGTTTTATGGACCGTGTTGTTGGCTTTATGGTGTCACCTCTGCTTTGGAAGAAAGTAGCACGAGGCCTGTCCGCTGGCCGTGTTCAATCAGTAGCGGTAAAACTACTGGTAGAGCGTGAGCGCGAGATCAACGCCTTTATCCCTGAAGAGTTCTGGGATGTGCATGCTGATACTAAAACTGCAGAGAAAACCGACTTTAGACTGCAAGTAGCGCAGAAAGACGGTGTTGCGTTTAAACCTGAAAATGAAGCGCAAACACAAGCTGCTGTTAGCGTTTTAGAAAAAGCGCAATACGAAGTATGTAAACGTGAAGACCGCCCAACAAAGAGTAAGCCGTCTGCACCTTACATCACGTCGACGCTGCAACAAGCGGCGAGTACGCGTCTTGGTTATGGCGTAAAGAAAACCATGATGCTGGCTCAACGCCTGTATGAAGCGGGTTACATCACTTATATGCGTACTGACTCAACCAACTTGAGTTCAGAAGCTGTAGAAGCCGCTCGTGAATACATTGGTTCTGAGTACGGCGCGCAATACCTTCCACCTAAAGCACTTGCATACGGCAGCAAAGAGGGCGCTCAAGAGGCCCACGAAGCGATTCGTCCTTCAAGTGTAGATGTTAAGTCGGAAGATCTAAACGGCGTAGACGCAGACGCACACAAGCTTTACTCGCTAATTTGGAATCAATTCGTAGCGTGTCAAATGACGCCAGCTCAATACGATTCAACGACAGTAAGCGTTAAAGCCGATGAGTACACGTTAAAAGCGAAAGGTCGTATCCTTAAATTTGATGGTTGGACTCGTGTTCAGCGTCCAATGGGTAAGAACGAAGATACGATCCTTCCAGCAGTTCAGATCGGCGATAAGCTTGATCTGATCGCGCTAGACCCTAAACAGCACTTCACTAAGCCACCGGCTCGTTTTACTGAAGCGGCGCTAGTTAAAGAGCTTGAGAAGCGTGGTATTGGTCGTCCTTCAACATACGCATCAATCATCTCGACGATTCAAGATCGTGGTTATGTAAAAGTTGAACAGCGTCGTTTCTATGCTGAGAAGATGGGTGAAATTGTTACTGACCGTCTAGACGGCAGCTTCAATGACCTAATGAACTACGACTTCACTGCTCGTATGGAGCAGAAGTTGGACCAAATCGCAGAAGGCGAAGCAAGCTGGAAAGGCGTGCTAGATAACTTCTTCGAAGACTTTACTGGCGATTTGGAAAAAGCAGATTTAGACGAAGACGCTGGTGGCATGAAGCCAAATCATATCGTGGAAACCGATATTGAGTGTCCGACTTGTAGTCGTAAAATGGGTATTCGTACTGCTTCGACAGGCGTATTTCTTGGTTGTTCTGGCTATGCACTTCCACCAAAAGAGCGTTGTAAGACAACAATCAACCTTGGTGATGAAGAAGGCATTATCAACGTGCTTGAAGAAGACGTTGAAACAGCAGCACTTCGAGCTAAAAAGCGTTGTCCTATTTGTGAAACGGCAATGGATGCTTATCTAATCGATGATAAGCGTAAGATGCACGTGTGTGGTAACAACCCGAACTGTGAAGGTTATGTGGTTGAGCACGGCGAATTTAAAGTGAAAGGCTACGATGGTCCACTTGTTGAGTGTGACAAGTGTGGTTCTGACATGGTTCTGAAGAACGGTCGTTTTGGTAAATACATGGATTGTACCAATGACGATTGTAAGAACACTCGTAAGATTCTGAAAAATGGCGAAGTTGCGCCACCGAAAGAAGACCCGGTACATTTCCCTGAACTTCCATGTGAAAATTCAGACGCGTACTTTGTTCTTCGTGATGGTGCTTCTGGTCTATTTATGGCTGCGAGCAACTTCCCTAAATCACGTGAAACACGTGCACCATTAGTGGAAGAGTTGGTTCGTTTTAAAGACCGTATCTCACCTAAGTTCCAATACCTAGCATCAGCGCCAGTTGCTGACCCTGATGGCAAGCCGACAGTGGTTCGTTTTAGTCGTAAGACTAAAGAAAACTACGTTCGTACTGAAGTAGATGGAAAACCGTCCGGTTGGACTGCGTTGTACATCGACGGTAAGTGGGAAGTTACGGATAAGCGTAAAAAGCCTAAAGAGAAGTAACTGAACGTTATTGATGAAAAAGCAGCCTAATGGCTGCTTTTTTTTGATCTCAATATGACTAACTATGCAACTTGTTGACTTAGTGTTTCGTCGGCGGGAATTTATTAAATTCACACCGCGAAATTAATGGTGGCAATTAATCATATCTTCTTATGCAACTTTAACGAGAATGTAACTTAATTAAAATATTGTAACTCACAGATCAGCGTTTAGTTGTATACCTGATGTGTGTCGGGTGTTAATGTAATGTTTCGTCTGGACGGTGTAGTGTGAGCTGCTTTAAGTCTTAGGAAAGCAATCAGCTTACGTACCACAGAATGGCGTATTAAAAATTGAATTCGGCCGAAAAGTCGATAACGTATATAAAACCAAGTGCAAAGAATAGTGCACACATAACAACGTTTGGCTTAGGATATTGTCACTGTATGTGAATGGATATTCGCTAAATACCGAAATAAGTGTTGGTGCTCATCCCCCAGAGGAAGATACCTCTACGAGTACTAACATCGACAAGCTATAGATATATGGAGAATAAAATGGCTGGTGTATTGGGAATGATTCTTGCTGGTGGTGAAGGCTCTCGCTTAAGACCTTTAACTGAATCTCGCAGCAAACCCTCGGTTCCTTTCGGTGGTAGTTACCGCTTAATTGATTTCGCTTTGAACAACTTCGTTAATGCTGATCTAATGAAGATCTACGTATTAACACAATTTAAGTCACAGTCACTGTTCCACCATATGAAAAAAGGCTGGAATATCAGTGGCATAACAGACCGTTTTATCGACCCAATTCCTGCGCAAATGCGTAAAGGAAAGCGTTGGTATGAAGGCACAGCAGATGCTATCTACCAAAACATGGGCTTTATGGAGTTGGAAGAACCTGATCAAGTATGTATTTTTGGTTCAGACCATATCTATAAGATGGACATCAAACAGATGCTTGATTTCCATAAAGAGAAGAAAGCGGCTCTAACAGTATCAGCATTGCGCATGCCGCTTGCTGAAGCATCAGAATTCGGTGTTATTGAGGTTGATGCTGACGGCCGTATGATTGGCTTTGAAGAGAAACCTGCAAATCCGAAGTCGATCCCGGGCGATCCAGAATCAGCGCTTGTTTCAATGGGCAACTACGTGTTCGAAGCGAAAGAGCTTTTTGCTGAACTAACGGAAGATGCTGATAGAGAAGGTTCGACGCACGATTTCGGCAAAGACATTATTCCAAACATGTTCCCACGTGGTGACGTGTTTGTTTATGATTTCAGCACCAACCGTATTACTGGTGAGAAAGAAGAAGTTTACTGGCGCGATGTAGGTACGATTGACGCGTACTGGCAAGCCCACATGGACCTTCTTAAGAAAGATGCGCCATTCTCGCTATATAACCGTAAATGGCCTCTACACACTTATTACCCGCCACTACCACCAGCTACGTTTACTGATTCGGCAAATGGTCGAATTCAGATCATTGATAGCCTTGTTTGTAGCGGTAGTTATGTACGTGGTTCGCGTATTGAAAAGAGTGTATTGGGCTTCCGCAGCAATATCGCATCAGCGTGTGATATTAGCGAAAGCATCTTACTCGGTGATGTAAAAGTGGGTGAGGGTTGTATCTTGCGCCGAGTTATCATTGATAAAGACGCAGATATCGCACCGGGTACACAGATCGGTGTGAATCTGACAGAAGACAAAAAGCATTACCACGTATCTGACGATGGTGTCGTAGTGATTTCTAAAGGAGCACGAGTTGGTTACTAAGACTCTCTCGGTACTTTTTGTAGCGTCTGAAGTTGAAGGCTTGATTAAAAGTGGTGGCTTGGCTGATGTAGCCAAGGCACTGCCGAAAGCGTTGCAAACACTCGAACAGGACGTTCGAGTGACTATCCCCGCATATAGAAACATTCCAAACATTGATTCAGCAGAAGTTATTTTATCGACTGAACTCGATCATTGGCCTCATACGGCTTATCAAGTTAAAAAACTGAGCGTAGAAGGCGTTCCAGTTTTTGGTATTGAATGTGCTAAGTATTTCGACCGCCCGGAAATGTACGCAGAAAACAATCAAGCTTATGCTGATAACGGAGAGCGCTTCTCGTTCTTTAGTGCAGCCTGTCTTGATATGCTTCCTAAGCTTGGTTTTCAACCGGATATCATTCATGCAAATGACTGGCATACTGGTTTCGTTCCTTTCTTGCTTAAATCGCGTTATCAACAACACGATTTCTTTGAAAATACGCGCAGTGTTATCTCGATTCACAATGCGGTTTTCAAAGGTGTGTTCGCATACGATGAACTTCAATTCCTGCCAGAGATGCACAGTTACCATGCGCCTGAAGCTTCAGTGAGTGACACTCATGTCACTATGCTAAGAGCTGGAGTGATGTGTGCGGATAAAGTGAACGCAGTAAGTCCTACCTATGCAGAAGAGTTGAAAACGGAATTAGGTAGCCACGGTATGGCTGCGGAATTCCAACACAGATCGGCTGATCTGTTCGGGATTTTGAATGGGTGTGATTACGGGGCTTGGAATCCGGAAACTGATGCTTTCCTTCCTCGTAAATACAAAGCGACCAAGCACAGCATGGCTCGCGGAAAATCAGCTTGTAAGCAAAAACTGCAACAAGATGTAGGTTTACCCGTTGCCGATTGCGCGGTTTATGGCATGGTTTGTCGCTTGACGAATCAAAAAGGTGTTCATTACTTACTGCCTATCATCGAACAGTTTTTGAAAAATGATCTTCAGATCGTGATTGTCGGTACTGGCGATCCGGTTTTGGCGAGTCAATTGAAAGAGCTATCAGCGCTTCACTCAGATAAGTTCTCGTTCGTAGAAGCGTACAATAATGAACTTGCGCACTTGGTTGAAGCAGGCTCTGATTTCTTCTTGATGCCTTCGGAATTTGAACCGTGTGGCTTAAACCAAATCTACAGCATGGCTTACGGTACTTTGCCGATTGTTCGTTCTGTGGGAGGTTTAAAAGACAGCGTGAATGATTACGATGAAGATCCTGAAGTCGCGACTGGGTTTGCTTTTGAAGAGCCAACACCGCAAGCGTTATTGGCTGTGTTACATCGTTCATTACTGCTTTACGCACAAAACCCATCTGAAATTAAGCGTGTTCAGCTTTATGCGATGCAGCGAGATTTTAGTTGGGAAGATGCGGCTAAAGAATACCTAGCTATGTACCATTCAGCATTTTAACTTGTTGACTTAGTTTTAAAATTAGCTGGCGAGCAACAACCGCTCGTAATAAATGAAGGCGCTCTAATTGTAGAGTGCCTTTTTGTTTCCTGGTCAGAGCACATCACGTTTACGAAGACAAAGCTTGCAAACTCATTTTTGTCAGGTAGAAAAGGTGAGGTAGGTATTCACATGACTAATGATAGGTTTGACACTATTATCACTTAAAGTTCTTAATAGCGTGGTATCCTTAGTCATCGCCTCGTGATGAGGCATAGCTCCATTCCAATAATTGAAGCGATAGGTATGTCTGAGAGTTTACTATTTCATAAAACATTTACTCACCCTACGAGCGATGAGTGGGTTGTATTTGTGCATGGCGCAGGAGGCAGTTCCTCCATCTGGTTCAAGCAGATCAAAGCGTATAAACAGCATTTCAACTTACTTCTCATTGATCTGAGAGGGCACGGTAAATCAGACAATATACTTAAAGGGCTGATTTCGAATCGTTATACGTTCAAATCGGTGACGCTTGATATTCTTAAAGTGTTAGACCATCTTAAGATCCGTTCTGCACATTTCGTTGGCATGTCTTTGGGCACGATTATTGTGCGTAACGTTGCCGAACTGGCGGCTGGCCGTGTACGTTCAATGGTACTGGGTGGCGCTGTCACCAAGCTAAACACTCGCTCTCAAGTGTTAATCAAGTTGGGTAACCTCAGCAAGCACATCATTCCTTACATGTGGTTATACAGCCTTTTTGCTTATGTTGTGATGCCACAAAAAAGCCAAAAAGAGTCTCGTCACCTTTTTATCCGCGAAGCTAAAAAGCTGTGCCAGAAAGAGTTTAAGCGCTGGTTTATCTTAACGGCTGATGTAAACCCCTTGATGAAATATTTTAAAGATAGAGAGCTACCAATACCGACTCTTTATTTGATGGGCGAACGCGACTACATGTTTATTAAGCCGGTAAAAGAAATGGTCGCAGCGCATGAGTCGAGCGAGCTAGTAGAAATCCCGAATTGTGGACACGTATGTAACGTGGAAAACCCTGAAGAGTTTAATCAGCGTTCGATTGCGTTTATTCAAAAACAAATTCAATGATTTTCTAGGTGTGAAATCAAAGATGATGATTTAATCGAATTGAAATAAAAACGGGAAGCTAACTTTAGCTTCCCGTTTTTATTTTTGGAGGAGGTATCTGACCGAATCGTTCTATCAGGTTACTGAGACCTTGCTATTCAGGTGAGGCAGCACCGCACTGCCAGCACGAGCCGAATTGCGCTTCGTTGACTTCATGACACTCACCACAACGCCACTCTTCATAGATGATCGAATCTTGCTGCTTTTGGTAGTCATTGACGAGCATGCGAGCTTTACTGGCCAATTCTGGCTCATATAACCATACGTAAGGGTCAGTTTCTTCGGTGAATGGGATTTCCCCCTTTAATCCGAACAACCCCTCACCACGGACTTCACAGGCAATATTCTCGCTTTCTAATAATCCACAGATGATATGAGCTTCTGTCGGATTCGATGCACTGAAGATTTTCATTGAAATAGAACCTTATTCGGCTATCTGTGTTATTTAGCTATTATAAACTATTCTGCTATATACGTTATTCAGCTACGGGTGCTGAGCGAAACTTACCCATCAACCATTTAGCCACTATTGGGAATATACCCAATAACGCAAATGACAATAGTACTGAAGGGGAGACGATGCCCGAAAGTGAATCAATTTCTGCGAGCTGAGTGCCAGCATTCAAGAAAACTGCCGTCCCCGGTAACATCCCGATTTGACTCGTAATGTAGTAACGACTCACTGACATCGGTGTTAGACCCATCAATAGGTTGATAAGGAAAAATGGGAATACAGGAATCAGACGCAGAGAAAACAGGTAAAACGCGCCGTCTTTTTCAACCCCCTTGTTAATCGTCGCCAATTTGTCACCAAACTTGGTTTGAATCCAGTCACGCAACAGGTAACGGCTACTTAAGAAGGCTAAGGTCGCACCGATCGCACTTGCGAAAGATACCAGCAGCAAGCTGTTCCAGAAGCCAAATAGCGCGGCCCCTAATAAGGTCACAACAGCGGCTCCAGGAATGGAGAAAGCCGTAATCATGACATACGCGACAAAATAGATAGCGGCAGCCGCAATAAAGTTGCTGTCAATGTATTCATTTAACACAGCTTGTTGGGCCTTAGCATTTTCAAGCGTTAAGTACTGGCCGAAATTGATGCCCAACAACACGATGGTTACGACCAACACAATACCCAATATCATTTTCTTACTCATTGATACTTCCTCTAAATTTTCAATGCATACCGATAGTATAGATAGACAGGCAAAGCATAGATTAACTTTCACCAGTTGATAAAAAACTATTTACTCTAGACGATGGATCGGGGCAAACAGTTAGCTTAATTGCTTAGTCTTATGTTACCGACAAGTATTGGCGGAATAGAGGTGGAAAAAGATTCGTTGGTTAGAGGTTGTGACTCTCTGCTAGGGACTTGTTTTGTATGCATTATTTTAATAGCGATAATTTGTACCACGTAAAAAGTAACAAAAATTTGAAAGAGTTTTGGTCTTGGCTCGTTCTATATACGTAACAATCGTGGCATGAAGATTGTTTTAGATAATTATTCAGGCAGACAACTAAGGAGCTAGCTATGAAATTATTATCAATGATTACGGTTATTGCTACAACGGGCCTATTCTCTTTCCAAGCCATGGGATCGGGCGTCTATCACCGTGCGGCTGTTGAGTCTAAAGTATTTAAAGGCGATGTAGTGGCGAGCCAATCACAGGCTTACGAATCTGGAAAAAAAATCTGGATGGATATAAACAGTAAGCGCTCATATGAATTGAGCAAAATCTTACCGCAAGCCTCTGAAAAAGTAGATGTACGCTCGTTTGAAATCAAAAACGGTACCATCAAAGTAAAAGAAATAATGGATTCCTCTGGAGAAATTAACTTCATTCCGATGGTTAAAGTGGATTACAAATACTATTACCGTCCATCTTTTTGATCGCAGTGGTCCAGCTATACACAAGACTAGTTTTGTCGACATAAAAAAAGCCGCAGTAAATGCGGCTTAGTTATGTATATAGATTGCACTGACAATGTTAATTGACGCGATTGATAAGCTCTTCGCGACGCTGCTGCGGTATAACAGACCAATGTGTACCATTGATCGCGCCTTCTAGCGCCCAAAGTAGTTCAATACTGACAGAAGACGCATGCGATTCTTTGATGGCGTTAAATGCGTTTACAGAGCCAGATTCATATAAACGTTCTACAGAATCGATCCCTGCCTTTTTCAACATACGCTCGGTAGCGAGTCGAAGATTAGGCAGATCTTTGAGTCGGGTCGGCTTAGCAGAAGACTGCTCAGCTTTTTCTTCTTTAGCAAAACCTAGAGACGTGGTTGCAAGCTGCAAGATTTTCTCTTGGTCTTGCCAGAGGCCTTCAGGTAAAGCGAAATATTTAGTAACGACAGGGAAACCACGTTTTTTGTAGACGTACGGTTGAAACCCTTGTTGTTCGAATTGTTTCGTTGTGCCTTTGTCTGCGCGTATGTGCAACTGGTCATTTACAACCAGAGCAAACATAGTGTCATCAGCAAAAAGACCGAAGCCACCAAACATTGAGCGTGATTTTATTTTTCCTAGGGACTCAAATAACTTCATCGAGTCCTTTAGTATCGGTTTATCCATGTTATTTATCTCGGTGTATTTGAACTACGCCACCAAATAAGCAGGTCCGAGAGATTAGCAAAATGTTGCAATTAAATTGTCAATAAGCCGTAAATTACTAAATTATTAGTAGTTACTGCATTTTGCCATCGGTAACCCCGCTACCATACCAACGAGTGGTTTAGGCCGGAAGCTTTGCGTCTCACTCTTTCGAGTGGTTTGCCCTGTGCGTGACTGATTGAATAGAATAAAGTTTTTGTTGAATGAAGCTCACAGTTGATATTTCAAAATGTGACATTGCTTCAATTAATGATCTTTCATTTATGCATAAGGGTTCATTGTGGTTGCTGATAAAAAAAGCGCACCTAAAGGTGCGCTTGATGAAATTAAACTCGAATTATCAACTAATTTAACGTTTTAACTGTACTTCGTTCAACAATTTCAGGATGCATTTCGAAGACGCGTTTTTCGTGGTCTTTGTCTTTGATGCGCTCCAATAGAATTTCGAATGCATTCTTACCAACACGACGTTTTGGTTGGTGAACTGTCGTTAACGGCGGAGAGAAGTATTCAGCGAGTTCGATGTTGTCGTAACCGATCACTGAGATATCTTCAGGAATGCGGATGCCTTTTTCTTGCAGTCGGCTCATTAAGCCGAGTGCCATTGTGTCGTTAAAGCAGAATACCGCCGTTGGACGATCTTCCATCTCAACGATTTGTTCTGCAGCAAGAACAGCCGTATCACACTCAAAGTTGCCTTCGATGATCATATTTTCATCAGCAGAAATCTTTGCTTCGTTCAGTGCGCGCTTGTAACCGGCAATACGTTCAACACATGCTGCTTTGTCTAAGTGGCCACTTAAACATGCAATCTTAGAGTGACCGCGTTCAATAAGGTATTTGGTCGCTAGGTAGCCACCTTCTTCTGAGTTATCGATGATCTTATCAGCCTGAGAGCTCTCAGGGCCCCAGTCCATGATAACTTTAGGGATGTCAGCGTGACGGTCTAACATCTCTCTTAGTTCTTCAGTTAGGTCAGAACACATAACTAAGATGCCATCTACACGTTTCTCTGCAAGCATTCGAATGTAGTCACGTTGCTTCTCATAGATACCGCCCGTATTACACAGGATCAAAGTGTAACCTTGACGGTAGCAGTAGCTCTCAACACCATCGATAACTTCAGAGAAGAATAGATTAGTTGATTGAGTCACTAGCATGCCGATGGTGCGTGTTGTATTACACTTCAAGCTACGAGCAACAGCACTTGGTGCATAGTTCAGTTCATCTACGGCTTTGTTTACTTTTTCTTGCGTTGCTTCTGCAACAAAGCGAGTTTTATTGATTACGTGAGAAACGGTTGTTGTTGATACGCCGGCTAAGCGAGCGACATCTTTTATAGTGGCCATGGTTTTATCCTATTAGAAGCTACTTTCCCAAAGTACGGAATAAAGTAGCCGTTAAGCTACCTAACTAAGAGCTTAAATTTGTAGGGCTCTTTGGGTACTAAAAGTGCTAAAAAACAAAAAACCGCTATTGAGCGGCTTGTCTTAACACCGAAATGCTCAAAACTATAATAAGCATAGCATTTCGTGAATGTTTCATATTTTATCGTTTGCGGTCACAATTTTAGACTGACTAGAAATTACTCGCAATAAAATTCCCCCGGAAATCCGGGGGAATTGTCACATTCTTCTGAATTTATTTAACGAGTCATCCAATAAGCTATTCACCAGCTAAATATTGAGTGTCTAATTGACAGAATGCGAGTAGCAACGATGAGACGGAGGAGTAGAAACCGAATTCATCAACGTCATGACATTTCACGTTGAACTTTGGTAACCAAGTCAGCAGTTGTTGTTCGATAAACTGCTGTTGAGCGGCAAATGAATTCTCTAGTTCTTCTTCAATATTCGTTTCGTTTGAACGAATGATCAAGTTACCAAGGAAATCGAGTTCGATAGCAATGTGGTCTGCTGGCTCTTTTAGATCTTGGTTCACAACTAAGTTGTGCTTAACCATGATCTCTTCCATATCTTTTGCTGGCTTATCATTCAAAAGGCCAGTTTCGCCGATATACATTGAAGCGTAAGGAAGAGCGCCGTGCTTATCTGTCTTTAAGAAAAGATCGCAAAAGTCTGCAGACAGTTCTAGCTGAGCATCTTCACGAGTTTGTAGGCGGTTCAGCGCATCCACTAACTTATCAATCGCTGGCTTTAGTGTCTCATTTTCGCCTAAACCAGTTAGGAAAGAACGAATTTCAACAGAGTGGTAGTGATCGAGTTCTTCTTGAGTGAGCTCTTTGGCAAATAAGCTTGATAGCCACCAGTATATTTCTGCTCTTTGCTCGTTGAACGCTTTCGTATCTTTCATTTGTTAGATCCTGACTTAGTCTTGTGATGTTGCTTATATGCATCTTGAAGTCACTTGGGCATAAGCACACCAAGGCTGAATAACAAGGTTATTTGCGAAACGCAAAGTTACTCGTTAGTAGTAATGCCTATATTGAATTGCGATGGACGATAAATAGCAAGGTTTAAGATTGTCTTGTATCAAAAAAAATCCATGTTTCTGGCTTTTATCTTCTGTACCACTAGAATTGTTACTAGTTATGAATAGAATAGTCACTGAAACTATTAAATAAGAAAAGTGGTGTAGATGAGCTATCACGTATTAGTCGTAGAAGATGATGTGGTAACCCGCAGTAAACTGGTTGGATACTTCCAGAACGAGGGTTACACAGTGAGCGAAGCAGAAAGCGGCGCTCAAATGAGAAACGTGTTAGAAGAAAACAACGTTGACCTCATTATGCTGGACATCAACTTACCAGGCGAAGATGGATTGATGCTAACTCGCGAATTACGCAGTCAATCAGACATTGGAATTATTTTAGTTACTGGACGCACGGATAGCATCGACAAAATCGTTGGCCTTGAAATGGGCGCTGACGATTACGTTACTAAACCCTTCGAACTTCGCGAGTTATTAGTTCGAGTTAAAAACCTACTTTGGCGTATTTCTGCTGCTCGTAAAACAGCAGCGGGCGCAGTCGAAGAAATATCAGATGAGTCTGTGGTTCGTTTTGGTGAGTGGACATTTGATATCCCTCGTCGTGCGTTAAGCAAAAACGGCGAACCGGTGAAATTGACCAAAGCAGAATACGAACTGCTAGTGGCATTGTCTTCTTACCCTAACCAAGTATTAAGCCGCGAACGTATTTTGAATATGATTAGCCACCGAGTGGACGCGCCTAATGACCGTACTATCGACGTATTGATTCGTCGTATGCGTGCAAAAATGGAGTTTGATCCTAAGAACCCACAAATTTTTGTGACGGTTCACGGTGAAGGTTACATGTTCGCTGGTGATTGATTTCCTTCGGAAGTGATTAATCAACAACGACATTTAAACGTAAAAAGCCGAGACACCATTGATGTCTCGGCTTTTTTATTGCTTAGCTTTCATTGTTAACGAACAGAGAACCTAAAAATACTTGCCGACTCAGTCTGCTCAGTATGAGTTTAAAGATTCAATTGGCTTCCTGAGGCTGAGCCGCAGAAACTTCACCGTCATCTTCAACTAAGCTGGAAGCTTCTGGAATCACCGGCTCTTCAACAATGTCATTGCTTGTATCAAGCCAATCACGTAAATCTTGCCAAACTAATCCCATGGTTTCGTGCCAGTAACGCTCAGTCTGCTCAAGGTAGAGAGCTTTTGGCATGTACTTATTCCAAGGCTCAACAACGCCTTCTTGTGCAAGGTAGTTGGTTGGTGCAGGCAGTGGTTTCATACCAGCTGCATGGAATTCATTGAGTGCACGAGTCATATGGCTCGCTGAAGTCACCAGAACCATTTTTTTATTCTTAACGAACGCAGCGGCTTGGCGAGCTTCTTCCCAGGTGTCTTTTGCGGTTTCAAGCAGAATGATGTCGGGCTTTGCTACGCCAAGTGCTAATGCAACTTTAGCCATCATTCTTGCGTTACTGACTTCAGTGCCTGCGCCATAGCCAGACAAAATGAGTTTTGCACCAGGGTAAAGGCGTAGAATACGAATCCCTTCACTTAAACGCATCAGGCCGGTGCGGCTAAGTTCTGATGTCGGTGGAATATGGTCGTCTACGACGTGACCACTTCCGAGAACCATTACGTAATCGACGGTTTCATCGACAGGTAAAAAAGCGGTGTGTTGCCTTTCCATTGGCATTAAAAGTTGACTAGAAACTGGTTGGAAAGCGATTAGGAAAATACCACATAGGGCTGAAAGGGTGATTAAGCAACCCGTCTTCCTTTTGGTAGTAAACATCACTAGGGCTAAACCCAGAAAAGCGAGAATTAACATTGCTGGCAGTGGCATCAATAGCGAAGACACTACTTTTTTCAGCTCAAACATATCCGAATAGTCCGAAAAAACATCACTTAGTAGTAAAAAGAGACATCGCCTCTTTATTCCTGGAATTCCTGTGACAGAATAGCAGGCACGATAGGACATAATAACTCAAGTAGCCGTGACTGAAGACCGTAATTTCGACGATATTGCCCACAAATTTGCAAAAAATATTTACGGCTCTGACAAAGGAGAGATCCGTCAGATCATCGTATGGGAAGATTTAGAACAAGCTTTGAGCAAGTTTGAGCAATCAGCTTCTCCGCTGCATGTGCTTGATGCTGGAGGCGGCCTTGCACAGATGTCGCAAAAAATTGCGTCGCTTGGGCATAACGTTTCTCTGTGTGATCTCTCTTCTGAAATGCTGAAGCTCGCAGAAGAAAGTATCAGCGAAGCGGGTTTGCTAGAGCAATATCGATTTATTCATTCACCAGTACAAAAAGTCGCAGAACATCTAGATGAGAAAGTCGATTTTGTGATGTTTCATGCCGTAATGGAATGGTTAGCCGATCCTAAAGAGGCGCTTGATTTATTGCTTGAACAAGTTAAACCGGGTGGCGTTGCCTCGATAATGTTTTACAACCACCACGGATTAGTCCTGAAAAATGTGATTTGTGGCAACATTCCTCATGTATTGAATGGGATGCCACATCGAAAACGGTTTAAGCTGCAACCACAAAAAGGCTTGAAGCCGGAAGAGGTTTATCAATGGATAGAAGACGCCGGTCTAGAAATCTGTGGTAAATCAGGCATTCGTTCCTTCAGTGACTACATAGGTAATATGGAGTACATGGGCGATTACCAATTTGAAGATGTATTGGAACTAGAAAAACAGCTATGTCGCCAAGAGCCATATCTGTCGCTAGGCCGTTATATTCACGTTTGGGCTCAAAAACCTGCGCAATAACAGCGGTGAATGTGGTAAAAGAAGCCACAACATGCGCTATGCAATCGTAAGAAGCCCGCGTCATAAAGAAATAGGCGTCATATCTAATACATTCGATATGACGAAGAACAGTAACAGGAACCACAATGAGTGAAATGACTCAAACTGCCGAAGAGCAGCCAATTGATGAGTTGGTGGGCTGGGTCAAGCAGCATGATTTTTCATTAAACTTGCCACCAGAGCGCTTAGCATTTTTGATTGCTATCGCAGTACTAAGCAATGAAAGGTTCGATGAAGAGTTGGGCGAGGGTGAACTGCACGATGCATTTACCATCGTCACTCGACTGTTTGAAGATACTGGCGAAGCGTCCGCGTTTCGTGCCAACAATGCCATCAACGAGTTAGTTAAACAGAAGTTGATTAGCCGCTTTACCAGCGAAATCACCGATGGTGCGAGTATTTATCGCTTATCACCATTGGCGATTGGTATTTCAGATTATTATTTACGCCACCGTCAGTTCTCTAAGTTGAAACTGTCTATCCAGCTTTCTATGGTTGCCGATGAGATGGCAAAAGCCATTGAAGCAGCACAAAAAGGCGGAACTCCAGGACATTGGAGAAAGAATGTTTACGGCGTGCTCAAGTATTCTGTTGGTGAAATTTTCGATCAGATTGATCTTAACCAACGTGTTATGGATGAGCAGCAGCAAACCGTTAAACAGCAAATTGCCGACCTTTTAAACAAGGATTGGCGAGAGGCGATTAACAACTGTGAAACCTTGCTTTCAGAAACCTCGTCCACACTAAAAGAATTGCAAGACACCTTGCAAGCGGCGGGGGATGAACTGCAAACACAGATCCTCGATATTCAAGAAATTGTTTACGGTGACGATGAACTCGAGTTCGTTGGCGAAACCCTGTTCGGCTTGCAGATGAAGCTAGACCGAATCACCAGTTGGGGCCAACAAGCCATCGATTTATGGATCGGCTACGACCGCCATGTTCACAAGTTCATCCGTACCGCGATTGATATGGATAAAAACCGCGCCTTTAGCCAGCGCTTGCGTCAGTCAGTCACTGACTACTTTGATGCGCCTTGGTTATTGACCTACGCCGATGCTGAGAAGCTGACGGATCTTCGTGATGAAGCGCTCGTGCTTCGTGATGACGAAGTGATGGGACAAGCACCAATCGACGTAGAGTACGAAGAATTTGAGCAAGTAAATGACCTGCTTTCAGATCGAATTGCAGAGATGTTAAAAGCTCACAAACAGCAAGGCGCGCCAATTGATCTTGGCCTTGTGTTACGCGATTACCTCGCTGCACACCCTCGCACACACCATTTTGATTTAGCCAGAATTGTTGTCGACCAAGCCGTGCGCTTAGGTTACTCAGAGTCTGACTATCAGGCTATTCAGCCAGATTGGCAGGCAATTAACGATTTCGGTGCAAAGGTACAAGCAAATGTCATTAACAAGTACTGATGATTACATGCCAGAGAAACTGGTAAAAGCGATAGCGAACCCACTGTTCCCTGCGCTAGATAGCATGCTGCGTTCAGGTAAGCATGTTTCAATAGAAGACCTAGATAACCACGCGTTGCTGTCTGATTTTGAAGTTGAGCTTCAGCATTTCTATCAACGCTACAATACGGAATTGGTAAAAGCGCCGGAAGGTTTCTATTACCTGCGTCCGCGTTCTACGTCTCTGATTGGTCGTAGTGTGTTGTCTGAGCTCGACATGTTGGTTGGCAAGGTGTTGTGTTTCTTATACCTAAGCCCAGAACGTCTGGCTCATGAAGGTATCTTCACCAATCAAGAACTGTTTGATGAATTGATGTCGTTAGCGGATGAGAAAAAACTCATGAAGCTAGCAACCAACCGTGCATCTGGTTCTGACTTAGATAAAGAAAAGCTCTTCGAAAAAGTTCGTACTTCTCTGCGTCGTTTACGCCGTATCGGCATGCTGATTGCGATTGGTGAAACGGGCAAGTTCCGTATCAGCGAAGCGGTATTCCGCTTTGGCGCTGACGTTCGTGTTGGTGACGATATGAAAGAAGCGCAATTACGTCTTATCCGTGATGGTGAAGCTGTGGTGCATACCCAAGAGCCTAACCAAGGTAGCTTGTTGAATGAAGAACAAGCGGAAGCTGTATCAGAAGTAGTTGCAGACGTAAACGAAAACGGTCAACAAGACATTTTTAACGATCAAGCTGACTTTGACCTTGAGTCAAACGATGGCGAACAAACAAAAGTAGAAGGTGAAGCATGATTGAAAGAGGTAAGTATCAATCATTAACCATGGTCAACTGGAACGGCTTCTTTGCGCGTACTTTTGATATTGATGGATTGGTTACAACGCTTTCTGGCGGTAACGGTGCGGGTAAGTCGACCACAATGGCGGCATTCATCACAGCACTGATCCCTGACCAAAGCCTTCTGCATTTCCGTAACACAACGGAAGCGGGTAGCTCGCAGTCATCTCGTGATAAAGGCCTTTACGGTAAGCTTCAGCCAGGCGCATGTTATGCCGCGCTAGATGTTGTGAACTCTCGTAATCAACGTCTATTGTTTGCAGTAAAACTGCAGCAAGTTGCGGGTCGTGATAAGAAAGTCGACATCAAACCGTTCGTTATTCAAGGCCTTCCAAGCCATGTGAAACCAACGGATGTGTTGATTCAGAACGTTTCAGACAGCCACGCTCGCGTATGTCAGTTGAACGACGTGAAAGCGGCGGTTGCACAATACGAAGGCGCGCATTTTAAAGCCTTCTCTTCGATTGTTGATTACCACTCACAGATGTTTGAATACGGTGTGGTACCGAAGAAACTGCGTAACAGCAGCGACCGTTCTAAGTTCTACCGCTTAATTGAAGCATCACTTTACGGTGGTATCTCAAGTGCAATTACGCGCTCTCTGCGTGATTACCTTCTACCGCAAAACGGTGGTGTGAAGAAAGCATTCCAAGACATGGAATCAGCACTACGTGAAAACCGCATGACGCTAGAAGCGATCAAGACGACTCAGTCGGATCGTGACCTGTTCAAGCACTTGATCACTGAATCTACGAACTACGTGGCTGCGGACTACATGCGCCATGCAAACGATCGTCGTAACAAGTTAGATCAAACCATGAAGTTCCGTGGTGAACTGTTCGGTTCTCGTGAAACCTTGCTTGATCAAAACAATTTGTTGAATCGCGTTCAAGAAGAACTAGAACTACTTGTCGATCAAGAATCGGCACTAGAGCAAGATTACCAAGCGGCATCGGATCATCTTCAGTTGGTTCAAACTGCACTTCGTCAGCAAGAGAAAATTGCCCGCTACAGCGAAGATCTAGAAGAGCTTAACGAGCGTCTAGAAGAGCAAATGATGGTGGTTGAAGAAGCTCAAGAGCGAGTACTTCTTGCCGAAGAGCAGGCAACCATCACTGAAGAAGAAGTGGATAGCCTGAAAACTCAGCTTGCTGACTACCAACAAGCGTTGGATGTTCAGCAAACGCGTGCACTTCAATACCAGCAAGCGGTTCAAGCATTAGAGAAAACTAAGCAGTTGCTTGGTGATGAATCGATTACGGCAGAAAGTGCATTAACTCTTGTTTCTGAGCTAAAAGCACAAGAAGAATCAAGCACTCAAGCGCTACTGGCTACTAAGCACAAGCTAGATATGTCTTCTGCAGCTTCAGCACAGTTCGACAAAGCACTGTCTTTAGTTAAGAGCATCGTTGGTGACGTGGAGCGCAAAGAAGCGTCTAGCAGCGCTAAACAAGCGTTAGAGAAAGGTCGTAACGCAAAACACGTTGTTGAAAATGAACAGCAGTGGCGTGCTCAGCACCGTGATATGGCTCGTGATGTGGCTCAGCAGCGTCAAGTAAAAGAGCTTGCGACTGAATACCAAAAGCAACACAACATCTCACTGACTGACGAAGCGGTTTTCGATGAAGAACGTGAACGTCACGCTATGCAGATCGAGTCTCTTGAGTACGCTCAAGAAGAGCTGCGTGAAGCGAAGAGTGAGCAACGTCGTGTGCAACAAAACCACGACCAAGAGATTCAAAAGCTTGAGTCCATTGCTCCAGCGTGGATCACGGCAAACGATGCGCTTGAAGCATTAAGAGATCAAACCGACGCTGAGCTAGAAGATAGCCAAGCGGTGATGACTCAAATGCAGCAAGTGCTTGAAGATGAGAAATCTCAAGCGGCAGCAAAAGATCAGTTGGCTACGCGCCGAGCTGAACTTGAGCAAGAGATTGAGCGTTTAGCCTCTCCAGGTGGCTCTAACGATCCTCGTTTGAAAGGTCTGGCGGATACGCTTGGTGGCGTGTTGCTTTCTGAGATCTACGATGACATCACGATTGGTGATGCGCCGTACTTCAGTGCGATGTACGGCCCAGCTCGTCACGCAATTGTGGTTTCTGATCTTGATGGTATTAAAGAGAAGCTGGTGGATCTTGATGATTGTCCAGAAGACCTTTACATCCTAGAAGGCGATGTCGACGCGTTTGATGACAGTTCATTTAATGCCGATGAGCTTGAAGGCGCAGTATGTGTTCAGCTGAACGATCGCCAAATGCGTTACTCACGTTTCCCTGAGATCCCACTGTTTGGCCGTGCGGCTCGTGAACAACGTCTAGAGAAATTGCGCGAAGAGCGTGACGTTGTTGTTGAGAACCACGCGAAAGCCGCGTTTGACTCTCAAAAGCTGAATCGTCTATATCAAGCATTCAACAGCTTTGTTGCGAAGCACCTGCACGTTGCGTTTAACGCAGACCCAGAACAAGCACTTGCTGCGATTCGTGATAAGCGTAATCAAATTGTTCGTTCTCTGGCTGAGCTTAACTCTAAAGAGCAGCAGCAACGTAGCCAGCTTCTACAAAGCAAGCAGGCACTCGGTGCGCTAGATAAATTAGCACCAATGGTTCGTATTTTAGAAGACGAAACATTGGCTGAGCGTTTAGCTGAATTAGAAGCGCAACTAGAGCGTTTAAGTGAAGCGAAATCTTACTTGAATACGCACGGCAAGGCGCTTACTTCTCTAGAACAGTTCGTATCTGCACTAGACGCTGACCCAGAGCAATTCGAAGCTTTGGAAGCAGAGTACCGTCAAGCAGACAACGCGCTACAAACGCTAAAAGGCAAAGTGTTCGCACTGTCTGATCTGATTGAGCGTCGTCATTACTTTGCTTACGCGGATTCTGTTGATTTGCTTAATAAGAGCAGTGAACTGAGCGAGCAACTGAAAGCGAAGTTGGTTCAAGCTGAACAAGCAAGAACCAAAGGCCGCGATGGCTTGAAGCAAGCTCGCGAACAGATGAACCAATACAACCAAGTATTGGCGGCACTGAAGAGCTCACATCAAGCGAAGCAAGAAACGGTTCAAGAGTTCAAACAAGAGCTACAAGAGTTCGGCGTAAACGCTGACGAAGGCGCTGAAGAGCGTGCTGTACGTCGTCGTGACGAGCTTCAAGATCGTCTGCATACATCTCGCAGCCGTAAGAGTGAATACGAGCGTACGATTACGTCAACTGAACTTGAGATGAAAGCACTGGCTAAGCGTCTTAAGAAAGTTCAAAAAGAGTACACCGAGCTTCGTACTTTCGTTGTTGCAGCGAAAGCGGGTTGGTGTTCAGTACTTCGTTTAGCGCGTGAGAATGATGTTGAACGTCGTCTGCATAAACGTGAACTGGCTTATCTAACGGCAGGCGAGCTTCGCTCTATGTCGGATAAATCACTGGGTGCGCTACGTCTGGCGGTAGCCGACAATGACGACCTGCGTGATTCGCTGCGTTTATCTGAAGACAACGCGCATCCAGAGCGTAAAGTTCTGTTCTACATTGCGGTTTACCAACACCTTCGTGAGCGTATTCGCCAAGATATTATTCACACGGATGATCCGGTTGAAGCAATCGAAGAGATGGAAGTGGAGCTAGCTCGACTAACAGAAGAGTTGACGCAGCGTGAAAATCGCCTGGCAATCAGCTCTGAGTCCGTAGCAAGCATCATCAAGAAAACGATTCAGCGCGAGCAGAACCGTATTCGAATGCTGAACCAAGGTTTGTCTAACATTTACTTTGGTCAGGTTAAAGGCGTACGTCTGAACGTTAAGATCCGTGAAAGCCACGAGATCTTGCTATCAGGGCTAGCAACTCAACAAGAGCAACACAAAGACTTGTTTGAATCAACGCGCTTTACCTTCTCAGAAGCGATGGCGAAGTTGTTCCAACGAGTGAACCCGCATATCGATATGGGTCAACGTTCTCCACAGGTTCTTGGTGAAGAGCTACTGGATTACCGTAACTACCTAGAGCTGAGTGTTGAAGTTAACCGTGGTTCAGATGGTTGGTTACAAGCTGAATCGGGCGCATTGTCTACGGGTGAGGCGATCGGTACGGGTCAGTCAATCCTATTGATGGTTATTCAGAGCTGGGAAGAGGAATCTCGTCGACTTCGCAGTAAAGACATCGTTCCATGTCGTTTGTTGTTCCTTGATGAAGCAGCACGTTTGGATTCTAAGTCGATCTCTACGCTGTTTGAACTGTGTGACCGTTTGGGTATGCAACTTCTGATTGCAGCACCTGAAAACATTAGCCCAGAGAAAGGTACAACCTACAAACTGGTTCGTAAGGTCTTCAAAGACCACGAACACGTACATGTTGTTGGCCTGCGCGGTTTTGCTCAAAACAAACCAGCATCTCCGGTGCAAGAGCTTATCGAAGAAACTGAGCAATAACTTTGATAGCCGAATTATAATCTTGATAGCCGAGCAATAACCTTGATAGCTTAGCTATAAGCTCGAAAGCGACTCAATGATATTTGTTCAAAGCCCCTAATCATTAGGGGCTTTTTTGTACCTTGAATCTAATTTCTTACTTCTTACTTCTTACTTCTTACTTCTTACTTCTACAGCAGAACCCCTCCCGCTTAATCCTTTCGTCGATACTGATAAGACCACTCATACCTTGTGGTTATTATCAATGGAACTTGTTTGAGGTCACACGCACAAAACCACAAATAATGTATGGTAATGACATAGATTTAATAATATTAATAATATTGTATTACTTAAATTTTAATTGTTGATAACTCGCGTGTGCGAAAGGTAAAGGTAGGACTTAGGTATGATTCAAATCGTGATTGATGGGAAATATCGAATCGTCGAGCAAGGACAAACCGTTCTTGAAGCGGCAAAAACATGTGGTTTGGAAATCCCATCTTTATGTGGTTTGAACAAAACAGCGGATAAAGTGCCGTGTGATTTGTGTGTCGTTGAAGTTGATGGCGTTGGTGTTACTCGCTCTTGTGAGCTTGAAGTGTCTAATGGGCTGAATATTACCACTCAGTCAAAACAGTTAACGAATCATCGACAAGAAGCGTTGAATCGCATCATGACCGATCACTACGCTGACTGTGAGGCGCCATGCCAAACAGCCTGTCCTGCTGGGGTCGACATCCAATCTTACCTGCACCATATTGCTCAAAATGATCACATTAAAGCGATTGAAGTGATCAAAAAGACATTGCCAATGCCGCTTTCAATTGGTCGTGTGTGTCCTGCTTTCTGTGAAACCGAATGTCGTCGTAACTTGGTCGATGAATCCATTGCGATTCGCCAACTCAAACGACACGCTGCCGATGCGGATCTAGCGGCTCAAGAGAGCTACATGCCAGCGAAGAAACCAAATAAAGGCAAGAGCATTGCTATTGTTGGTAGTGGCCCCGGTGGGCTTACGGCGGGTTATTACCTATCTAACGAAGGCTATGAAGTCAGTGTCTATGAGTCGATGCCCAAAGCGGGTGGTTGGCTGCGTTACGGTATCCCTGAATATCGCTTACCTAAGTCGATTCTAGATAAAGAAATCGAGTTGATGTGTCGCAACGGAATGGTGGTTGAGTGCGGTAAAAAACTCGGTGTTGATTTTACACTGTCTGATTTAAGTAACGATTTTGATGCGGTTTGTTTAGCCGTTGGTGCATCGCAAGCGGTCGAGATGAATTACCCGGGTAGCGAACTCGGAGGTTGTTATTTGGGTGTCGATTATCTGAAAGATTACGTGACCGATCAGCAGTACGTCACTGGTAAAAAGGTTGCCGTGATCGGTGGCGGTAATACAGCGATTGACTGTGCTCGAACCGCAGTTCGTGATGGCGCGGATACTACGCTGATTTATCGTCGTACTCGAGATGAGATGCCAGCAGAAGATTACGAAATCGAAGAAGCTGAACATGAGGGTGTGAAGTTCCACTTCTTAACCAACCCTGCAGAAAACATAGCCGATGAAAATGGTCATGTATCAGAAATACGATTAGAACGAATGGCTTTGGGTCCTGCTGATGCTTCAGGCCGCCGCAGCCCTAAACCAACTGGCGAGTTCTTTGTTGAAGCGTTTGATACGGTTATTGCTGCCGTGTCGCAAAAGCCTGATCTGAGCTTTATGGACAATGAAGCGATTGATATTCCTCTTACTCGTTGGAATACCGCAGATGCTGATCCACAAACCATGCATACCGGAACCGGAAATATTTTCAGTATTGGTGATTTCCGACGCGGCCCTGCAACCGCAGTCGAAGCGGTGGGGGATGGGCGTATTGCTGCACAAGCGATCGATCGCTTCTTCCATGGTGATATGGACAATATTCCAGCCAAACTGTTTAACTCAAGAAAGCACAAACAGCTCAAAGCGGTGGATCCTGAGCAATACCAGTCGATACAACGCATGGCTCGTAAGATCATGCCAGAACTAACGCCCGAGCAGCGTGAACAAAGCTTTGATGAAGTAGAAACAGGGTTTGAGAATGCTGATGCAATAGCGGAAGCTGCAAGATGTCTAGAGTGTGGCTGCCAGGCCAATACCGATTGCGACCTACGAGACTACTCGACCGAATACAAAGCAACGCAAACGCATCCAGAGTACAAAATCGATGTGGCTTCGAATGAGAGTTGGCAGGCGATTCGTGCTGAAGAAGCGAAGGTCGGGTTAACAAGGCAAAAATTTTCGGTCGATGACAGTTCTGAGTTCATTATCTTTGACGCCAACCGCTGCATCAGTTGTGGCCAGTGTATTCAAGCATGTCGAGAACAGAATGTTCATGGCGTTCTAAGCTTCATGAATCAATCGGATGGAAAACCTGCATCAAGACCTGAATGTCGCCCTAACTTTGGGGCAGATAAGACCTTAATGGGCGACTCAAACTGCGTTCAATGTGGATCGTGTATTCAGGCGTGTCCAACCGGTGCAATGGTGGATGCTCGCGACAGAAAGCAGGGAGACACAGACGTACTCAAGAAAGTCGATACCATCTGCACCTATTGCGGTGTCGGCTGCAAGCTAACCATGCATATCGATGAGCAGAAAAACAAAATCCGCTATATCGAAGGCGGAGACTCTCCGGTTAATGAAGGCATGTTGTGTGTTAAGGGACGATTTGGCTTCGATTTTGTGGGCAGCGATGCGCGTTTAACCACACCATTAATTCGTAAAGATGGCTGGTTGCAACCTGCAAGTTGGGATGAGGCAGTTAAGCTTATTGCCGAGAAGTTTACTGCGATTAAGCAAGGCTTTGGCAGTAACGCTTTAGCGGGGTTCTCGTCGGCGAAAACCACCAATGAAGATAACTATGCCTTCCAAAAATTCATACGTCGTGAACTCGGTACCAATAACGTCGATCACTGTGCGCGCCTTTGTCACGCATCTACTGTTACTGGTTTAGAGGCTTCGCTAGGTAGCGGGGCGATGACCAATGATATTCCAAGCATCAAGCACTCAGATGTGATCTTTATTATTGGCTCCGACACCACGTCAGCACACCCAATTATTGGCTCGCATATCAAGCAAGCTGTGAGACATGGTGGAGCGAGATTGATCGTTGCCGATCCAAAACGAATCGATATTGCTGACCATGCTGAACTTTATTTAGCGCACCGACCGGGTACTGATGTAATGTTGATCAATGGTGTGATGCAGCAAATCATCAAACACGGTTGGTACGACCAAGAGTATATCGAAGACCGTGTGGATGGCTTTGATACCTTGCTTCAAGAGGTAATGTCACCAAGTTATTCACTAGACAAAGTGGAGCTGGTAACTGGCGTTAAAGCGGAAGACATCTTCGCAATGGCGCGATTGATTGGTACTGCAGAGCGTACAGCGGTGTACTACTCGATGGGCATTACGCAACATACCACTGGTCACGATAACGTTCGATCAATCGCTAACCTACAGCTCTTGTGTGGCAATATCGGAATTGAAGGCGGCGGTATCAACCCATTACGTGGTCAATCCAATGTTCAGGGTGCGTGTGACATGGGCGCATTGCCAAATAACCTTCCGGGTTATCAGAAAGTGTACAACCCAATGGTTCGTCAAAAATTCGCGATGGAGTGGGGTGTTTCTGACCTACCGGCTGAAACAGGCTTAACGTTGACCGAAATTATTGATGGAGCGTGTCATCGAGATGTTCGTGGTCTGTACGTAATGGGCGAGAACCCAGTGCTGAGTGACCCGAACCAAGCGCATGTGATTGAAGGTCTTGAAGCGTTAGATTTCCTCGTGGTTCAAGATATTTTCTTAACCGAAACCGCTCAATATGCCGATGTGGTGCTACCGTCTTGCTCGTTTGCTGAGAAGTCTGGTCATTTTACTAATACCGAGCGTCGTGTTCAGCGTATTAACCCGGCGGTATTGCCTCCAGGTGAAGCGAAAGAAGATTGGGTGATTATCCAAATGTTGGCTAATGCGATGGGCGGCAATTGGGAATATGACTCGGTTGCTGATATCACCAATGAGATAGCGCGTGTCACGCCACAGTATGGTGGTTTACGTTGGGAGAACATTACGGTGAACGGCGTGCAATGGCCAAGTAATAAGAACAACCCTGATGGCACACGTATCATGCACCAGACCCAATTTACGCGTGGGCGTGGTCAAATGGAGGCGATTCCGTTTAGATACGCTGCTGAGCTACCGGATGCGGAATACCCGTTAGTATTAACGACAGGCCGTATTCTAGAACAGTTCCACACCGGAACCATGACACGTAAAACAAAAGGGTTGGATAACTTAGCAGGGCCGCGTGCCATGGTGAGTGTTCATGATGCTGAAGCGCTAGGTATCTCGAATGGTCAGATGCTTAAGGTCTCAACACGTCGTGGTGAAATCGAAATCGCGGCCTTTGTGACTAAACGAATGCAAAAGGGTGTGGTATTTATTCCATTCCATTTTGTTGAATCACCAGTTAACCGTTTGACTACCACAGCGACTGATCCACACGCGAAGATCCCTGAATTTAAGGTGGCGGCTGTGCGTATTGATCCTATTCGTGAGCCTGAGTGTGAAGTAACAGAGGCTTAATCATATTAGCTCGGTGAAGACGGCTGGCATTAAAAAGCCGCGTAACTCTCAGAGTTATGCGGCCTTTTTATCGAGCTAGATTCAGTATCAATAACTGAGTCGTTTCGCTTTAATTTAGATGAGCTTAGTTTTGAACAATTTCGCTACCGTGAACACCAAATTGCTTAGCAGCGTAGGCAACGCGCTCTGCTGGTTTTGGGTATTCAGCCGGTGTGCCCAGGTTTTCAATATGATGCAAGCGAGGTAATAAACCTGCGCCGTTTGCAATCTGTATTGCTAATCCAGGGCGAGCGTTTAGCTCCAGTACCATCGGGCCTTCTTCTTGGTCTAAAACCATGTCCGTACCCATGTAACCAAGGCCTGTCATTTCCCAAGCACTTGATGCAAGTGTCAGCAGCTTTTCCCAATGGGGTACTTGTAGTAGCGCCAACTCTTTACCCGTATCTGGGTGGTGAGTCACTGGGTGGTCAAATTGAACCGCACGAACGGCTTTACCCGTAGCGATACAAATACCTACGCCCACAGCACCTTGGTGCAAGTTAGCTTTACCATCAGAAGCCGAAGTCGATAGACGCATCATCGCCATTACAGGGTAGCCCTTGAATACAATGATTCGTACATCTGGTACACCCTCGTAACTGAAGCCGTCAAAACACTCGTCAAACTTGATGAGGTTTTCAACTACAGCAACATCGTTCTTACCACCGAGTGAGAAAAGACCCGCGAGAGCGTTACTGATGTGGCGCTCTACGTCTTCTTCATTGATAGTCGAACCCGATGGCTTGGTGTAAACGCCGTCCTTGTGAGAAGTCACAACAAGGATACCTTTACCACCACTGCCTTGAGCTGGCTTGATTACGAAACCCGGCCACTCTTTTACCATCTTGTGGATTGTTTTTACTTCAGCTTGATGACCAATCACGCCAATCAGTTTTGGTACAGTAGCACCAGCCTGTTCAGCAATGATCTTCGTCTTAAGCTTGTCATCAACGAGTGGATACTTGGAACGATCATTGTAGCGACCAATATAACTATGGTTACGCTTGTTCATTCCCATTATGCCTTTGTCTTTCAACCTAAACGGTGAAGTAAACTGATCAAACATAACTTAGTCCTCCGCTAGCGGTTTAAAGCGACGAAGCTCGGTTAGACGGTATCCTGTGTAGTTACCTAGTAGCAAGATGGTCGCTAGAATAACAAGTTGTAAACCAATAAAGTTAAACGTTAAGTGCTGAATGAACGGGTTAGTCATGCCTAAGTAAACAAGAACCGCAGTGAATAGAGAACCACCACCTTGCAGCATTACTTCTTTCGCGCCTTCTTCTTCCCATAGGATAGACATACGTTCGATAGTCCAAGATAGGATAATCATTGGGAAGAACGTAATGGATAGACCTTCAGTCAGACCCACTTTAAACGCGACCACAGTGAATACAGAAATAATCATGATTACCGTGATGATTACGGCGGATATCCTGGCGACCAGTAGTAAGTTGAGCTTGGATAAGTAACTTCGAATAATAAGACCTGTACCTACGATAAGTAGGAAGCCGACAATACCCGTTACCAATTGTGTTTGTACAAAGGCTACCGCAATCAGTACAGGCATGAACGTACCAGACGTTTTCAGACCGATGATGACACGTAGGAACACAACAATCAGAGCACCGATAGGAATCAGCATGATGGTTTTAAACATCGCTTGCTCTTCTAGCGGCAGACTATGAATGGAAAGGTTTAACAGTTGATCCGCAGAGACTTTACTGTTGGTTGCTTCAGTGGGAGTCACCTCCTGAGCAATCATCGAGAAGTGAACTTTACTGTTCTGACCGCCAACCACGTCTAATAGAGATACATTTGATTCATCCCAAATTAGCAGGTTTGGCTGAACTTGCTGTTCGCTTGATTCAGGAGAGAATAAAACCCATTGGTCGTTATCCCAGATCTGGTTCATTTGCTGGATAGATTGACGACGACGTCCATCTTCTAGCTCGATAACACCAACCACTTTATTGTGAATGTTTGCTGCTGAAAGTAGCTTGTGTGTCGCTTCCACTTTAGTCATGTTATTCAGAATAAGCGCTGAGTTTTGGCTGTCTGGATCGTTAAGTGTTTTGATGAGCTCACGGGTAAAAGTGAGGTTGTCTGCAGAACGCTTTGTCGCTCTATCAATCAATGCAAAAGAAGCGGCTTCTTCAGGGCCGTCGAAGCTTGGCTGTGCGACTTCGCCTTCTGGCGGTATAGCATCAACTTTTGCTTGGTTGTCGACTAGGAATTGTGTTTTGTAGTAGATAGTTTGAGGGCCATCTGCGTATCGAATAGACCACTCTGCGCGGCGACCTGATTCGGTATTCAAGTAAGAGATACCATAACCTGGCGATGAAGCCGATTCGCCGATAAGTGTGTAGTTAGACTGAGTATGAGGAGCCGCTAAGGAAACTTTTGCTTCTTTGCCTACTGCGTTGAACTCGATGCGAGCTTCAACGTCCCAAACCTGTCTGGTTTCCCCTGGAGTCCAAGGTACACCGTAGGTCGTATGTCTGAACATACTCAGTGTTATACCTGCCACAATAAGCAGGAATATAGAGATATAAAATGGAATTCTTGACGTCATAGCTTACCCTACTATTGTTATTTAACTTCCGTTTGTACGTACTTTTTACTTACATCTACTAGCGCTATGTCTTTGATAAATTCGCGCCCTAGTAACACAGGGTGACTCATTTGAGAGCGATCCGCCAATGTAAATTGCGCTTTTTCATGGATTTTTCCAACTTTCACCCATAATTCGATCACAGCTCGACGTTCTGCCTGATCATTGGTTGATTGACGGATTTTTACATAACGTACAACAGGCGCTTCAATCCATTTCTGGTCTTCTTCCGCTTGGGCTTTATCGTCTAGGTGGAATTTAACCCAGTTCTTGCCGTTACGTTCGAATTCTTTGATATCGACAGCGTTTAAAGAAGAGGTGGTTGCGCCTGTATCCACTCGTGCATCAAAGCTTTGCTTAATAGAGTCGATAGACACTTTTTCAATGCCGCCAAGGATAGTCGGTTGTGATGTAGGAGCTATAGGGGCCGCTGCAACTGCTACGGGTTCTTCTTCCTCTAGCTGTTCAATAACCTTGTGTTCCATGCTAGTTAGATGGACATCTAATTGGCTAGAAAGGGTAGTAATTTCGTCTTCTAAGCTTTCAATATAATCACTTTGATTGCTTAGTTGCAGTTCAAGATTTTGAACCTTATTTGCGATGTTTGTCTCTGAGCGGGCAATAGCATCGAGAGTTTCTTGGTGGTAGGCGGCACCGTTAGTCAGGGTACAACCAGAGAGCAAACCAACCGCCACAATCGGCGATAATCGCTTAAACATAAAAAAACCTTTGAGAATTAGAGAATAGTTCAGACTATTTAGAAGTTTAGCCCACAAAAAAGGATGCGTGAAGCATCCTATTGTAAGAGTCTGGTCATATTGAATCGCAATGTGAGCGCTACGCCAATTATTGCTATTTGAAATAGCTCACTTATTAAACATAAGTCAATTTTTGTTCAATTTGTGAGCTCAGGAAGAAAAGTTCATCGCGAAATCAACGGTGACTTTTTGACCATGGCAAGCCATTGTTTTGCTGTCTTATATAGGCTTGTGTTTTATTTACTCAATATGCCACTGCTTTGTGGGCAGAGATTCTATGGTTTTGTTGCTACCAAAATCGCACGTCTTGGCGCTGGGTGGCCTTCAACCGTTTTATTTGGATCGTTCGGATCTAGATAATCTGGAAGAGAGTTGTGCGTCATCCATTCTGTGGTGCGTTGTTCACCAATTGTCGTGACATTTTCATCAACGATACGTACGTCTTCAAAGCCAACTTGTTCCAGCCAGCGTTTCAGTGCGCGAGCTGAAGGGAAGAAGTACACGTTTCTCATCTGTGCGTAACGGTCAACCGGAACTAATACTGCGTTCTCATCGCCTTCAATCACCAAGGTTTCAAGAACCAGTTCACCGCCAGACACCAATTGGTCTTTCAGTTGAATCAAGTGGTCCAGTGGTGAACGACGATGGTAAAGCACGCCCATGCTGAATACCGTGTCGTAGGCTTCTAGCTTTGGGAGCTGCTCAATACCTAGAGGTAATAGGTGAGCTCGTTGGTCATCGCCCATCAACTTACGAATTGCTTCAAACTGAACCAAGAATAGGTGGGAAGGATCGATACCAACCGTTAAGCGAGCACCTTCACCCAGCATGCGCCACATGTGGTAACCATTGCCACAACCTACATCGAGAACCGAACGGTTTTTTAATGGAGATATATGTGGAAGCACACGATCCCATTTCCAGTCACTGCGCCACTCAGTATCGATATGGATGTCGTGAACCGTATAAGGACCTTTTCTCCACGGGTGGAAAGTCTTCAATAAGCTTTCTAGCTTTTTCAGTTCGCCTGTGTGGTATGGCGTAGAACTACCAATCGTCACTGAATTTTTCAGGTCAACTTGATCTGGCACGTCTTGTGGAATCTTGTTTAGTGCACGTAGCCAGCGGTCAAAGTCACCGTGCTCTGCATTTTGCCAATCGGTCAGTTGCTGTGGCAGGACATTTAGCCACGGCTGAAGGCGAGTATCTTGGGCAATAAGTTGATAAAAATTGGCAAAATTAAACATAGGTTTTCACTGAGTTGGTGGTGTAGAAATTAAATTTGTCACTCCATTAAGAGTGTGGACAAACATGCTAGGGAATCTCGTTTATCGTGTTTGATAAGAGATCCCCAATTCGTTTGTTCCTCGCTCTTGAGGATGACATTTTAGTACGTGCTAACGGTGTCGCGACGGTTACGTAATCTAAAATGTTTACTTTATCGCGAACATTGAACCAAAGTTGAAACATTGGAACCAAACTTCGCTGCTTGAGAAGCCAATCTTATCAAATCGTTCTCTGTGAACAGGGATCGAGTCTGGGCGCATTACGTTTTCAATTGCGCTGCGTTTCTGGCTGACTTCCAGTTCGCTGTATCCGTTAGCACGCTTGAAATCGTGGTGCAGGTCGATAAGCAGTTCGTTTGAGCTTTCGTCTTCGAATACGTATTTTTCTGACAGGATTAAGATCCCGCCAGGGCGCAGGCCTGCATGAATTTTTTCAAGTAGAGCGTATCGATCGTCTGGCGACAGGAATTGCAGCGTGAAGTTAAGTACCACAACCGAAGCGTCTTTGATCTCCACTTCACGAATATCGGCTTCAATCACCTCTACTGGTGTGTCACTACGGTAAGCATTAACGTGCAATTTACAGCGCTCAACCATGGCTTCTGAGTTATCGATAGCGAAAATCGTGCAGCCTTCTTGCTGAATGTGACGACGCATAGAAAGTGTCGCCGCACCAAGAGAGCAGCCAAGGTCGTAAATATTGGAATGTGGCTTTACAAAGCGCTCAGCCAGCATGCCGATTGCAGAGATGATATTGCTATAGCCAGGCACCGAACGTTGAATCATATCCGGAAATACTTCAGCAACCCTTGCATCAAAGGTGAAGTCTCCAATTTTATCAATAGGAGCGGAAAAGATATTGTCTGTGTTGCTCATAGCATTTTCTCTCGACAGTCAGCGTAATTGGCACAAAATTCGTACCAAATAAAAGGGGGCGTATTTTACGTAAAAAAAACGCCACTGTCACGAAAACTGAGATTTAGCTCAAGGTTCGAAGCTACTTACAAGTGAGAGGTTAAAACATCGAGATTTGGTGATTGCCTTTTTGAGCTGGAAACTGAGCCAGTTCGGGCAGTAATAATGATGTATTTTCAGAGACTTGCTTTTGTAGCCTCTTATAAATAGCAATCGCAAGTTCAGGTGCGTGGTTATTGTCTGGGGTGTGGATCATTAAATAGGGCTGCTTGCCTTCATTAAGCCAGTTTGGGATTTTGGCAAACCAAGGCTTAAAAAACTCAATATTAGGTTCTTGGTCTGGGTGACCAATAAATCGAATCATCGGGTTATTGGCGGTAGCAATTGCATGAACAGGAACACGCGGTTTTTTCTGATGCGCATCGATCACCGCTTCTGTGGTGGGTGGCGCAGAGAAAACGGGGCGGCTGTCCATAATGATGCGATTGATGCCTTCCTCAACCAGCCATTGGTTGAAGCGTTTTTCCGCATCGCCCTTATCAAAGAAACCTAAGTGTCGAACTTCGACGCCAAGCTGCATATCTTTTGGGAATAAGGTGCAAAACTTTTGTAGGGCAGGCAGCATGCTGGGCTCAAAACTGTGCGGCAGCTGAATCGTCCATTGACCAATACGGTCATGCAGTGGCGACATCGTCATCAAGAACTCTTTGAGTTCGGCTTGGCAGTGTCTCAGTTGTTGCTGGTGGGTGATGAATTTGGGCAATTTGAAGGTGAACTTGAAATCATCGTGACTGGCGGCTTTCCAATTGTGAACGGTAGACATACTTGGCGTAGCGTAAAAGGTGGTGTTGCCCTCAACGGTATGGAAAACTTGGGTGTATTTTTCCAAGCGTTCGGCAGGCTTGGTGCCTTTACCGTAGAACTGACTTTGCCACTCAGAATGAGACCACATAGTTAATCCAAGTCTTAGAGGTAAAGTTTCTGTTGTTATTACACGATTATCCATCTATTACACCGTTATCCATCACGCCATCAGTCATTACAAAAAGTTTTTGGGTTGAAACGAAAATCTACTTTACGAGAGTTTTGCTGATTAAGGTACTTTCGAGATATAATTATCGCAATTTTTTCGGTTTTGATGAATCTTTGCGCACTTGATGGGCTAAAAAGCAGCAAAGCCAGATAAAACACAATAAATTCGAATGTGGAAGGTCGATTTTAAGCGAGTTTCCGCGTATAAATGTTCCTTTGCTCTGTTGTGTGGAATGACCACTGACAGCTTGGAAATTAGTAAATAATTAAGAGATTGGGAAATTCATTATGCGTACCCATTACTGTGGTAACCTGAACAAGTCCCTGGCGGGACAAACTGTAGAATTGTGCGGCTGGGTAAACCGTCGCCGTGATTTAGGCGGTCTTATCTTTATTGATATGCGTGATCGTGAAGGCATCGTTCAGGTTGTTGTCGATCCAGATATGAAAGATATCTTCCCGATCGCTAACCAACTGCGTAATGAATTCTGTATCAAGTTTACTGGTGAAGTACGAGTTCGTCCGGACAGCCAAGTAAATAAAGACATGGCTACTGGTGAAGTAGAACTTTACGCGACGGGTCTAGAGATCATTAACCGTTCAGAAGCGCTTCCACTAGACTTCAACCAAACGAACTCTGAAGAGCAGCGTCTTAAGTACCGTTACATCGATCTTCGTCGTCCAGAAATGAGCGACCGTATTAAGCTTCGTGCACGTGCTTCTAGCTTCGTTCGTCGTTTCCTAGATGAGAACTTATTCCTAGACATCGAAACGCCAGTACTAACGAAAGCGACACCAGAAGGTGCTCGTGACTACCTAGTACCAAGCCGTGTTCACAAAGGTAGCTTCTACGCACTTCCTCAATCTCCTCAGCTTTTCAAGCAACTGCTGATGATGTCTGGTTTTGACCGTTACTACCAAATCGTTAAATGTTTCCGTGATGAAGATTTACGTGCTGACCGTCAGCCTGAATTTACTCAAATCGATATCGAAACATCTTTCATGACTTCTCAAGAAGTACGTAACGTGACTGAGAAGCTTGTTCACGATATGTGGAAAGAACTTCTAGATGTTGAACTAGGTCAATTCCCAGTAATGCCTTTCTCTGAAGCGATTCGTCGTTTCGGTTCTGATAAGCCAGATCTACGTAACCCACTAGAGCTAGTTGACGTTGCTGACTTGGTTAAAGATGTTGAATTCAAGGTATTCTCTGGCCCAGCTAACGACGAAAAAGGTCGCGTAGCAGTTATCCGTGTTCCAGGTGGTGCTAAGCTAACTCGTAAGCAAATCGACGGTTACGCTGAACACGTAAACATCTACGGCGCGAAAGGCCTAGCTTGGATGAAGGTTAACGACCGTGCTGCAGGCATGGAAGGTATTCAATCTCCAGTTGCTAAGTTCCTAAGCGAAGACGTAATCAACGGTATTCTAGATCGCACTCAAGCTGAATCTGGCGATATCATTCTGTTCGGTGCAGACAAAGCGGGCATCGTTGCTGAAGCAATGGGCGCACTTCGTCTTAAACTAGGTACGGATCTAGAGCTAACAGACACATCTGCATGGGCTCCACTGTGGGTTGTTGACTTCCCAATGTTCGAAGAAGACGGCGAAGGTAACCTACACGCAATGCACCACCCATTCACATCACCACTAGGTGTGAACGCGGAAGAGCTAAAAGCGAACCCAGCAGCAGCAAATTCTGATGCATACGACATGGTAATCAACGGCTACGAAGTAGGCGGCGGTTCTGTACGTATCCACAACGCAGAAATGCAAACAGCGGTATTTGGTATCCTAGGTATCGAAGCACAAGAGCAACAAGAGAAGTTCGGCTTCCTACTTGAAGCGCTTAAGTACGGCACGCCACCGCACGCTGGTCTAGCATTCGGTCTTGACCGTCTAGCAATGCTGCTTTGTGGTACTGAGAACATCCGTGACGTTATCGCATTTCCGAAAACAACAGCTGCAGCATGTCTACTGACAGACGCGCCAAGCCTAGCGAACCCAGCATCACTGGAAGAGCTAGCAATCGCAGTTAAATTGGCAGAGAAAAAAGAGCAAGCGTAAGCCTGTTATCTTTTCTTGTTGATGAAGAGATCCTAGTTGATAGAGAGCTCTCAATTAATTAGCCAAGACTTGCCAGTAAATTAGAGAATGCCCGTTAATTTGACGGGCATTTTTTTTTGCGTTCGATATACTAAGCTCATAAAGCATGTATAAATAATCAGTATTTGAAGTTATGTCTATTATCTTAGGGATTGACCCTGGCTCACGCATTACCGGTTACGGTGTTATTCGTCAAAATGGCCGCCACCTATATTACTTAGGGAGTGGTTGCATTCGCACCTCAGAAAAAGAGTTGCCGGGTCGACTCAAGCAGATCTATGCAGGTGTGAGCGAAATTATTACTCAGTTCCAACCGGATGTGTTTGCGATAGAGCAGGTCTTCATGGCTAAGAATGCAGACTCAGCGCTTAAGCTTGGGCAAGCTAGGGGCAGCGCGATCGTAGCGGCTGTAAATGCGGATTTGCCTGTTCATGAATACGCGGCTCGTTTAATTAAGCAAGCGGTGACGGGTAATGGTGGTGCGGACAAGTCTATGGTTCAGAACATGGTGATGAGCATGCTTAAGTTACCCGCTAAACCACAGGCCGATGCTGCCGATGCTCTAGGCGTAGCGATCACTCACGCCAACACCAATAAAACTTTGATAGCGCTTGCGGGTAAAGCAACAGGTGCAAGAAAAGGGCGTTACCGATAACCATAGGCTATGGCGTTTCTGAAGACAGAATCATTCGGTTTCTTAAGCTAAGCAAGCTTAAATAAATCATCCTAATAAACACAAAGAACTGGATAAGCATCCAGTTCTTTTATATTCTGTCCCTCAAATTATATTCCATCAAGAGAGTGAATTGTGATCGGACGTCTACGCGGTACATTAATAGAAAAACAGCCACCAGAATTACTAATCGAAGTGAGTGGTGTTGGCTATGAAGTTCAAATGCCAATGAGCTGTTTTTATGAATTACCAAATGTTGGCGAAGAGGCAATTATCTACACTCACTTTGTTGTTCGTGAAGATGCACAACTGCTTTACGGATTCAATACAGTTAAAGAACGTGCGCTGTTTCGTGAAGTCATCAAAGCAAATGGTGTTGGTCCTAAGCTCGGCCTTGGCATCCTCTCAGGCATGACTGCGAGCCAGTTTGTGCAGAGTGTTGAGCGTGAAGATATCTCTACGCTGGTTAAACTTCCGGGTGTGGGTAAGAAAACCGCTGAACGTCTGGTTGTTGAAATGAAAGACCGCCTGAAAGGGTGGGGCGCGGGTGACTTGTTTACTCCAGCGACAGATGCAGCTCCGATTGATTCTATGCCAACCGTTCACGACGCGGAAGAAGAAGCGGTAAGTGCGCTACTTGCATTAGGCTACAAGCCGACTCAAGCTTCCAAGGTGGTTTCTCAAGTGGCTAAAGATGGCATGACCAGCGAACAGTTGATTCGCGAAGCTCTGAAATCGATGGTTTAATACCCAATATACTTGTTCGACAAAATAGACTCATTCACTTTGCCTTTACACAGAGTCAAGAAGCGCAGAGTCAACAAGAGCATAGTTAGGAATAGCAGAATTTATGATTGAAGCCGATCGCCTTATTGCACCGGATAACCCAGTATTCAAAGATGAAGATGTCATTGATCGTGCAATACGCCCTAAAGCACTGGCTGACTATCAAGGTCAGGATCACGTTCGTGGCCAGATGGAGATTTTCATCAAAGCGGCACAACTGCGTAACGAGGCGCTCGACCATCTGTTGATATTTGGCCCTCCAGGCTTGGGTAAAACCACGTTGGCGAACATTGTTGCCAATGAGATGGATGTCAACATTCGTACGACTTCAGGCCCTGTTCTAGAAAAAGCAGGCGACCTAGCGGCGTTACTGACCAATCTCGAAGAAAATGATGTCCTGTTCATTGATGAGATTCACCGTTTAAGCCCTGTGGTTGAAGAGGTGTTGTACCCTGCAATGGAAGACTACCAATTAGATATCATGATTGGTGAAGGCCCAGCGGCACGCTCTATCAAGATTGACCTTCCTCCTTTTACTTTGATTGGCGCAACCACTCGTGCTGGCTCACTGACATCGCCGTTACGTGACCGTTTTGGTATTACTCAGCGTCTTGAGTACTACAAGGTTGAAGATCTACAAAACATCGTTCAGCGCAGTGCAGATTGCCTTGGTCTTTCTATGGAGTCCGAAGGGGCGCTAGAAGTTGCTCGCCGAGCTCGTGGTACGCCACGTATTGCTAACCGTCTACTACGTCGTGTTCGTGACTATGCGGAAGTGAAAGGCGATGGACATATTTGCCCAGACGTTGCAGATAAAGCACTCAACATGCTGGACGTTGACGCCAAAGGCTTTGATTACATGGATAGAAAGCTTCTGCTTGCGATAATGGAGAAGTTTGGTGGTGGTCCGGTTGGTATCGACAACATGGCAGCTGCGATTGGTGAAGAGAGAGACACCATTGAAGATGTGTTGGAGCCTTACTTGATTCAGCAAGGTTACTTACAAAGAACGCCAAGAGGTCGAATCGCGACCGACAGAGCGTATTTACACTTTGGAATAGATAAACCATCTAATCGTTAAATTATTCATTTTCAAAGATCCCAGTTGCATAAGCGCTGGGATTTTTTGCTTTTTATTGAATAACAACTCTTTGAGCGATTCGATAAAAAGGCTGAATAGCCTCTGTCAAAAATGAAAACTTTGATTTAGTTAGCAAAAAATGAAATAAGTTGTCATATTTTTTGTTAATACTTTATAGGTAGTTGTAATTCGTATGTTGAAGTGGTGCTGAGCATTTGTCACAGATATCATGCGCTGTTATTAAGACAAGCATAATTGGTGTGATTTTAATCATAATTGTACAAAAATAACTCTAATTTGCTCGAATAAATTTGATACAAATCAACGCAGGGTTCTCCCATAAACCTTTTGAAACATACTGATTTTACCAGTAATATTAGCGCCAGCTATATTAGCTCATGCTTAACAATAATCTAACTATAACGGTACGTTTTTGCTACAAATTTCAACTTGTAATAACAATTACATAAATTGTTTTAACATGGATTTTTGCGGTGAATAATCACACAAGTGTCATTCAGCCGACACAAAGGAGTTACCATGATTGATGTTGTTGATCTGTCGCGATTGCAGTTTGCATTTACAGCGATGTATCACTTCCTATTTGTTCCACTGACTTTAGGTATGGCATTTCTACTTGCCATTATGGAGTCGGTTTATGTAATGACTGGCAAGCAAATTTACAAGGACATGACCAAGTTCTGGGGTAAATTGTTTGGTATTAACTTTGCTCTTGGTGTAGCGACAGGCTTAACCATGGAGTTCCAGTTTGGTACTAACTGGTCTTACTATTCTCACTATGTTGGCGACATTTTTGGTGCTCCGCTAGCTATCGAAGCGCTTGTTGCATTCTTCCTAGAGTCTACTTTTGTTGGCCTATTCTTCTTCGGTTGGGACAGACTGTCAAAGCGTCAGCACTTAGCGGTAACTTGGTTAGTAGCACTTGGCTCTAACTTCTCTGCGCTTTGGATCTTGGTAGCAAACGGCTGGATGCAAAACCCAGTGGGTGCGGAATTTAACTTTGAAACTATGCGTATGGAAATGGTGAGCTTCGCTGAAGTTGTACTAAACCCAGTAGCACAAGTTAAATTCGTACACACAGTAGCGTCTGGTTACACAACGGGTGCAATGTTCATCCTTGGTATCAGCTCATACTACATTCTTAAAGGTCGTGACCTTGCCTTTGCTCGTCGTTCTTTCGCGATTGCAGCGTCTTTCGGTATGGCGGCGATCTTGTCAGTAATCGTACTAGGTGATGAATCTGGTTACGAGCTTGGTGAAGTTCAAAAAGTGAAGCTCGCTGCTGTAGAAGCGGAATGGCACACTGAAGAAGCACCAGCAGCATTTACTGTTTTTGGTATTCCGAACCAAGAGACAATGAATACTGACTACGCAATTAAAATTCCTTACGTAATGGGTATCATCGCAACGCGTTCGCTTGATACTGAAGTAACGGGCCTACGTGACCTACGTGATGACCACGTTGATCGTATCCGTACTGGTATGTACGCGTACGAGCTGCTTGAAAAGCTACGTGCAGGCGATAAGTCTGAAGAAAACATGGCTGCGTTCGACGAAGTGAAAGGTGACCTAGGTTACGGCTTGCTTCTTAAGCGCTACACAGACGACGTTGTTGATGCAACTGAAGACCAAATCCAAATGGCTGCGGATGATTCTATCCCAACAGTTTGGCCTCTATTCTGGTCATTCCGTCTGATGGTTGCTTGTGGCTTCATCATGCTGTTTGTATTCGGTGCTGCGTTTGTTCAAACGTGTCGTCAGAAAATCGAACAGAAACCATGGGTACTTAAAGCTGCGCTATTCTCAATCCCACTTCCTTGGATTGCGATTGAAGCAGGTTGGTTCGTTGCTGAGTTTGGTCGTCAACCATGGGCGGTTGGTGAAATCCTACCGGTTAACGTTGCTGCATCAGCACTGACTATTGAACAGCTTTGGACTTCTCTATTCGCTATCCTGGCACTTTACACAGTGTTCTTGATTGCTGAAGTTTACCTAATGCTGAAATTCGCACGTAAAGGTCCAAGTAGCTTGAAGACAGGCCGTTACCACTTCGAACAAAACGATAACTCTGTTGAAGACAAAGTTAGCCGTTCAGTTGAAGTATAAGTGAGGGAATATTATGTTTGATTACGAAAGCTTACGACTTATTTGGTGGGTATTGATCGGTGTTCTACTGGTTGGTTTCGCCGTAACTGATGGCTTTGATATGGGTGTTGCCGCTCTGTCACCTGTTATCGGTAAGAGCGACACTGAACGTCGTATTATGCTAAACACGATTGCCCCTCACTGGGATGGTAACCAAGTTTGGCTTATCACTGCGGGTGGTGCATTGTTTGCTGCATGGCCACTGGTTTACGCGACGTCTTTCTCTGGTTTTTACTTCGCAATGTACGTAACGCTAGCTGCACTTTGGTTACGTCCACTTGCTCTTGACTACCGTTCAAAGATCGAAGATCCAAAATGGCGCAAAACTTGGGACTACGCACTTTGCTTTAGTGGCGCAGTACCACCAATCATTTTCGGTGTGGCATTTGGTAACCTACTACAAGGTGTTCCATTTGAACTGAACGAATTTATGATGTCTAAGTACCATGGTACGTTCTTCGCTCTGCTTAACCCATTTGCATTGCTTTGTGGTGTGTTGGCTCTGATGTTGTTCGTGATGCAAGGTGCAACATGGCTTCAAATGAAGACAACAGAAGCGCTGCACGCTCGTGCTCGTAACGTTGCTCAGATCACTGGCCTAATTGCTATTGCTCTGTTCATTATTGGTGGTTTCTGGGTTCAATCTATCGAAGGCTATGTAATTACGAGCACTATCGATACGTTTGCTGACTCAAACCCACTAAACAAAGAAGTATCACTTCAAGTGGGTGCTTGGATGACAAACTTCGAAACTTATCCAGCAATGTGGGCTGCGCCGATCCTTGGTGTAGCAATGCCACTGCTTGCTGTGATTGCATCTCGCTTTGAGCGTGGTGGTTTCGCATTCTTGTTCTCAAGCCTATCGAACGCTGGTGTTATTCTAACGGCTGGTTTTGCAATGTTCCCATTCGTAATGCCATCAAGCCTGAACCCTAACCAAAGCTTGACTATGTGGGATTCAACAGCGAGTGAGCTAACGCTTGGTCTTATGACTGTCGTTGCGGCGGTAATGGTTCCTGTGATTCTTGGCTACACAACTTGGACATACTACAAAATGTTCGGTCGTCTAGATAAGAAACACATCGAAGATAACGACGTTTCAGCTTACTAAGCTAGAAGTTAAATAACTTAGGAGAAATTTTATGTGGTATTTCGCATGGATTTTGGGTGTACTTCTAGCATGTGCATTCGGCATCATCAATGCTCTATGGCTAGAGCATTCAGAAATGATGGACAAAGACAGTGAGTAATCTCGCAGAGCAAATCGCTAAGCTGCATCAACCAATGGATAAGACTCTGCTTAGAGCCTTAGCCCTAGTATTGGGTTTCATGCATGTGGGTTTAGTGATGTGGGATCCTGAAGCGTATGCGACAAGCATCGGTGGCTTTAACGCGATCATCGGACCAATGTTTATTTGGGCAGTATGCTCAAGCATGGTTTACGGTATCGGATTTAAGCCAAGAGCTTGGATGTGGCAGCTACTGTTTAGCCCATATGTTTCACTCACAATTTTGCTCTACCTAACGGTGCTGCGCCTTCTATAAAAGGCAAAGGATTTAGGTTCATAACAACGTGAGCCTTTATACTTGTTGGGTTTTTAGCCAAAAAGAGGTCATCTTATACAGATGGCCTTTTTTTTCGTCTCTCAAATCAAAAAATTCACAGCGATATACTATTAATGATAAGGAGTTAGGTTATAGTGAGATCTTTATCGTTTTGGATTGTGGTAGCAAATTGCAGGGATTATCTAAGCTATTTACGTGGCCAGTGACTGTGTATTACGAAGACACCGATGCGGGTGGCGTTGTATACCATTCAAACTATCTTAAGTTTTTCGAACGCGCTCGAACTGAGATGTTGCGCTCAATTGGCGTTTCTCAGCAAGTATTGTTAGAACAAAACATCGGTTTTGTAGTCCGACATATGGACATTGATTTTATTCAAGGCGCGCGTCTTGATGATTCTTTACAAGTCATTACAAATATTTACGAGTTGAAGCGAGCTACCTTGGTCTTCTGTCAAGAGATCGTAAATCCTGATGGCAAGGCATTGTGTAAAGCAATGGTTAAGGTAGCATGTATCGATAATCAAAAAATGAAACCCAAAGCAATGCCAACATTTATTCTCACGGAGCTAACGAATAGTGACTGCTGAAATCTCAATCTTAGGCCTAATTTTAGAAGCTAGTTTACTAGTTAAGATGGTCATGCTGACTCTTATGGGCATGTCTGTTGTTTCTTGGGCGATGATCATAAAAAGAAGTAAAGTGTTATCTCAAGCTTCTAAACAAACAGAAGTGTTTGAAGACAAATTTTGGTCAGGCGTTGATCTTGCAAAACTGTACCAAGAGAGCAACAAACGCAAAGACGAGCTTTCTGGTACTGAAGAAATTTTCTACGCAGGCTTTACTGAGTTCGCTCGCCTTCGTAAATCGAATGCAACATCACCTGACTTCATTATGGAAGGCACTGGCCGTGCGATGCGCGTTGCCGTTGCTCGTGAGGTTGATGAACTAGAAACGAACTTACCTTTCTTGGCGACCGTTGGCTCTATCAGCCCATACATCGGCCTATTTGGTACGGTTTGGGGCATCATGCACTCATTCATCGCATTAGGTGAAGTGAAGCAAGCGACGCTCGCAATGGTTGCTCCTGGTATTGCAGAAGCACTGATCGCAACAGCAATGGGTCTATTCGCTGCGATTCCAGCGGTAATGGCGTACAACCGCTTCAGCAGCCGAGTAGGCAAGCTAGAACACAACTACGCGACTTTCTCTGAAGAGTTTCACAGTATTCTTCACCGTCAAGCGATGGCTGGCAGGGAATAATAGATGGCTGGATACCAACCTAAAAAACGCAAAATGACAGCAGAGATTAACGTTGTACCTTACATCGACGTTATGCTTGTTTTGCTGATCATTTTTATGGTGACTTCGCCGTTTGTTACTCAAGGCGTTGACGTTGAATTGCCTCAGGCTTCAACGGCTAAATCGGCACAAGACCTACTGGGTGACGACAATGCAAGTTTCATCATCGTTGAAGTGAACAAAGACGGTGAACTTGGCTTGAGCGTTAATGACGAAGAAGTACAGCGTGGCTTATCAATGGAAGATATTATCGTCCGTGTGAAAGCCGAGTTGTCTCTGAAGCCAAACTCTCCAGTGGCGGTTGGTGGTGATGCCGCAACGCCATACGCTGAAGTGGTTTTATTACTTGATGAATTAAGCCGTGCAGGTGTGCCAAAGGTTGGCCTTTTAACGGATATAAGGGAATAGCTCCGTAGCATTCATGAAAGCGAATAATAAAAAATCCAATAATTTCAGATCACCGCTTCTTATTTCTCTTGGGCTGCACGTCATTTTATTCGTTGCGCTCATTTGGGGGGCGGATTTCACGATGTCAGAGCCAAAGCCTACAGGGCAGATGGTTCAAGCAGTGGTGATTGATCCTCAGTTGGTTCGCCAGCAAGCTCAACAGATTCGTCAACAAAGAGAAGCGGCAAGCAAGAAAGAGCAAGAGCGTCTTGACAAACTAAGACGTGAAAGCGAACGACTTGAAAAGAATCGTAAAGCTGAAGAAGAAAATATTCGCAAGCTAAAAGAACAGCAAGCGAAAGAAGCTAAAGCAACTCGTGAAGCTGAAAAGCGTCGAGTTGAGAAAGAGAAACAACGCAAAGCTGAAGAAGCGCGTTTACAGCAAGAGCAAAAGAAAGCCGCTAAAGCCGAAGCTGACCGTAAGCTAAAAGAAGCTGCGTTAGTGAAAGCCGAGAACGAGCGTAAAGCCAAAGAAGCGGCAATCGCAAAAGCTGAACAAGAACGCGTGGCAAAAGAAAAAGCAGCGAAAGAGGCAGCAGACAAAGCTCGTAAAGAGAAAGAAGCCGCTGAACTCGCGGAAAAGCAACGCATAGCGAAAGAGAAAGAAGCGGCAGCCGCAGCAGAGAAAGCCCGTAAGGCAAAAGAAGCTGCAGCAAAAGCAGAAAAAGAGCGTAAACAACAAGAAGCCGCATTGAACGATATCTTTGCTGGGCTTGAAACGGAAGCGACTCAAAACTCTTCAGCAAGACAACAATTTATCACTGATGAAGCGCAACGTTACGGGGCTATCTATACCCAACTGATTCAACAGAACCTGTTGTTAGAAGACAGCTATCGAGGACGCTCATGTCGAGTGAACCTTAAGCTGATTCCAACGGGCTCTAACGCGATATTGGGTAGTTTGAGTATCTTAGATGGCGATAGCCGTTTATGTGCAGCAACCAAGCGTGCGGTGGCACAAGTACAATCTTACCCGTTGCCTAAAGACCCAGACATTGTGAACTCACTGAAAGACATTAACTTAACTGTATCACCAGAGTAAAAGGACGAACTTGTGTTAAAGAAACTATTACTGAGTTTTGTTTTCTTAATAGCTACAAGCAGCCAGTTTGCACATGCAGCGCTGGAGCTGGTTATTACAGACGGTATTAACTCTGCAAGACCTATAGCTATTGTACCTTTCCGTTGGGAAGGCTCAGAGCCATTGCCACACGATGTATCAGCGGTTATCGCTTCTGACTTACAGCGCAGTGGTAAATTCAGCCCAGTTGCGACAAGCAAAATGCCTCAAACGCCTTACAGCGAAACTGAGGTTAACTTTGATGCTTGGACTAACCTAGGTGTTGACTCATTGCTTACCGGTAGTATCACTAAAAATGCCGAAGGGCAGTATGTGGTGAATTACCAATTGATCGACATTGTTCGTGGTCAACTGACCAAAGGACAAAGTCGTGCGCTGAGTGATGAAGGCCAATTAGTGCTTTCTAAAGATCACGTTCTATTCAATAAGAAGGCTACGGTTCCTGGTAATCGCTTGAGAGAGTACGCACACCGTATCTCAGACCTAGTGTATGAAGAGCTAACTGGTGAGAAAGGCGCGTTCTTAACTCGTATCTCTTACGTGGTAGTGAACGATAAAGACAAGTACCCGTATCAACTTCGTGTTGCTGACTACGATGGCTTTAACGAGCGTTTAGTACTTCGTTCTAAGCAGCCTCTCATGTCTCCAGCATGGTCACCAGACGGCAAAAAGCTAGCTTATGTGAGCTTCCAGAATGGCCAAGCTGAAATATTCATCATGAATATTTACACGGGTGAACGTGAGAAAGTGACGTCATACCCTCGTCACAATGGTGCGCCAAGATTCTCGCCAGATGGTAAAACATTGGCATTGGTATTGTCGAAAACGGGCAGCCTTCAGGTGTACACACTTGACCTTGATAGCCGTAAGCTGACTCAAATTACCCGCGGCCGTTCGAATAATACTGAACCATTCTGGCACCCAGATGGCAAGTCTCTTATTTTCACATCGGATCGTGGTGGTAAACCACAGATTTATAATGTAAATTTGTCCAATAATTCGACTTCTCGTATTACTTGGCAAGGTAGCCAAAACTTAGGTGGCCAGATCACTCCTGATGGTCGATTCATGATCATGGTTAATCGCAGCAACTCAGGTTTTAACTTGGCTAAGCAAGATTTGGAAACCGGTGCGGTTCAGGTACTAACAAAAACATTGTTAGATGAGTCTCCAAGTATTGCACCGAATGGAGGTATGGTTATCTATAGCTCTATTTACAACAAAACAAATGTACTATCGATGGTTTCTATCGATGGACGTTTTAAAGCTAGATTACCGGCAACTAACGGACGCGTAAGAGCGCCTGCATGGTCACCGTTCCTCTAGGGAAAATTACATATTCTTTTAGCTATTGATAGTGTTAACTATTGTGGCATTTAACTATCTATAGCACTCTTAGTCGCTGTAGAAACTAAGTTTGATAACGTAAGGAAAAAAAGATGCAACTTAACAAAGTTCTTAAAGGCTTGATGATTGCACTACCAGTGATGGCAGTAACGGCATGTAGCTCAACTGATGAAGCAACATCTGCAACATCTGGTACTGAAAGCAACCAAACAACTTCAGGTTCAGAAGGCAATGTAGACACAACTGTTGTAACGCCAATTGACGCTAACGGTCAACTGTCTGAGCAAGAGCTTAAAGAGCAAGCGCTACGTGAAACTCAAACAATCTACTTCGCATTCGATAACTCTACTATCGCTGGCGATTACGAAGAAATGCTAGCAGCTCACGCAGCATACCTAGTTAAGAACGTTGACATGAACGTTACTATCGAAGGTCACGCTGACGAGCGCGGTACTCCTGAGTACAACATCGCACTTGGCGAGCGTCGTGCACAAGCTGTAGCGAAATACCTACAAGCTCTAGGTGTTCAAGCTGACCAAATCTCTATCGTAAGCTACGGTGAAGAGAAGCCACTTCTTCTAGGTCAATCTGAAGATGTGTACGCTAAAAACCGTCGCGCAGTACTAGTTTACTAATTTTAGTAGACTATATAATTGAGGAATTGCCTCATGTTCAGTAACACAAAGCGAGTCATTTTGCTTTCGTTACTGGCAAGTGCAGCGAACACCGCGTTTGCTGCACCAGCTCCAGTATCCGATCTCAATAGCACCGCAACCAATTCATCATCTTCCTCTCGATCAGCATCTAACGAATCAGATATTGAGCGTTTAGAGCGCCTGCTTCAAAATCGCAATCTCGTTCAGCTTCAAATGCAACAGCAAATCGACGACATGGCACTGGAGATCAGTGAACTTCGTGGTGAGCTGGAACGAAACAGCTACGATATGAAGCAAATGCTAGAGCGTCAGCGTGAACTGTTCATTGAACTGGATCGCGTAAGAGGCGAGGTGAAAGCAGCAGGAACAGCAACGGTAGCAGTGGCGGCGAGCGAAGGCTCTAAAGACGCTTCTGGTACGTTCAGTACTGATGTGGATGAGCAAACTGCTTATCAAAATGCTGTAGATATGATTCTAAAGCAACGAGACTACACGGGTGCTATCGCTGCATTCCAAAAGTTTCAAAAAGACTTCCCAGATTCTACCTTCACACCTAACTCACATTACTGGTTAGGTCAGCTTTATTTCGCTAAGAAGCAAGATAAAGAAGCCGTGAAGAGCTTCGCTGCTGTTGTGTCGTACAAAGACTCAAACAAGCGAGCAGATGCACTGGTTAAGCTTGGTGACATAGCAGCGCGCAACAACAACGCGACGCAAGCTAAGAAATATTACCAACAAGTCGTAACCGAGCACCCAAACAGTGCTTCGGCTAAAGTGGCCAAAACCCACTTATAACCAAAATAGGGGTGCTTAGGCGCCTCTTTTTTATACCTGTTCACTTCCGTTTAGTGTTTACTTCTCTTGCTAGTGATGACAACACATCGCCTTGTTTATGCGTTTTAAGCATTAGCTAGTCACCGCTTGCAACCAATCCTTTTTGATCCCAATCGCTGTCCTGTGTAGAATACTCGGATTCTCGGAAGAAGTTGCGTAGAGCAAGAGCAATGAGTCATATACTAGATAAAATCGATACAGTTTACCCGTTTCCGCCTAAGCCAGTTCCATTGAGCGACGCTCAGAAACAGGCCCACATCGCAAACATCAAAAAACTACTTCAAGAAAAAGATGCAGTTCTAATTGCACACTACTACACCGATCCTGAAATTCAGGCTCTGGCAGAAGAAACTGGTGGTTTCGTTGGCGATTCATTAGAGATGGCTAAGTTCGGTAACCGTCATTCAGCAAGCACTTTGATCATCGCTGGTGTTCGTTTTATGGGTGAGTCTGCGAAGATTCTTACGCCTGAAAAACGCATTCTAATGCCAACGCTTGAAGCTGAATGTTCACTTGATCTTGGTTGTCCTGCTGACAAATTTACAGAATTTTGTGATGCTCACCCTGACCATACCGTGGTTGTATACGCGAACACCTCTGCAGCTGTTAAAGCTCGTGCAGACTGGGTAGTTACGTCGAGCATCGCTTTAGAAATCGTTGAAAGCCTAGACGCTGAAGGCAAACCCATTATTTGGGGGCCAGACCGTCACCTAGGTTCTTACATCGCAAATCAAACTGGCGCTGACATGTTGCTTTGGCAAGGTGAGTGTATCGTTCATGATGAGTTCTCAGCTGATGCTTTGAAGAAAATGAAATCGGTATACCCAGAAGCGGCTATCTTGGTTCACCCAGAATCACCAGCAAGCGTGGTTGAACTGGCTGATGCTGTAGGCTCAACAAGCCAACTGATCAAGAAAGCAAAAGAGCTGCCTCATCCACAGATGATTGTTGCGACAGACAAAGGCATCTTCTTCAAGATGCAGCAATTGGTTCCTGAAAAAGAGCTGATTGAAGCGCCGACAGCGGGTGCTGGTGCAACGTGTCGTAGCTGCGCACACTGTCCTTGGATGGCAATGAACGGCCTTGAAGCGATTGAAAACGCGCTTGAGAATGGTGGTGAGCAACACGAAATCTTCGTTTCTGACGAATTACGCGTGAAGTCTCTTATTCCATTGAACCGCATGCTAGATTTTGCAGAGCAGTTAAATGTGCAGGTAAAAGGTAACGCGTAAGTCGTTCTTTTATCTAACCAATAAAAAAACCAGCCAATAGTGCTGGTTTTTTTGTATCTGCGTATAGGCCGCCAATATCAATCTTGTGGTCATGTATCTTTTTCTGATGATACATCTTGTTGATATCGCGTATTTTTTCTAGCATGTAAGTAAGAGGAAAAGATTAGAGGCTCGAATGATAATCTGGTTACAACTCAAACGCTGGATCAAAGCAAACATCTTTGTTTTGAATGGCAAAAACTTACTGTTCACTTTTCTTGGCTACATCGCTTTATCGTGGTCGATGCTGTATTTGGCGGGTGAAACAGATTTAACCAGTTCGGTTACCGTATTCGCTTACTACTTGGTGGTGACGGCTTCTACGGTTGGTTATGGTGATTTATCACCGACCACGGTAGCGGGGCAGTGGATCGTTATTCTATTTGTGATTCCAGGCGGGTTGAGCCTTTTTGCCGCGTTGCTCGGTAAAGTGGCGACAGAAGGTGTTGAATATTGGCGAGCGGGCTTGCTAGGAAAAAGGAGAGTTAGAGTGGACAACCACATTTTGATGTTGGGGTGGAATGAGCAAAGAACCATTCATCTCATCCGCATGCTACAACACGAAGAAACGGGTAAACGACCAATCGTGCTATGTACGCGTTCAGATATCGAGAACCCGTTACCCGGTGAAATCAATTTCGTCAAAGTAAACAGCTACACCGATGGCAAAGAGATGGAGAAAACGGGCATTGAGTCTGCAAGTTGCATCCTGATTGATAACCCAGAAGACGACATTACGTTATCTGCGGCGCTTTACTGTGCCAACCGAAACCCTAAAGCGCACCTTCTTGTTTACTTTAAAGATGAAGCGCTGAGCGATTTGTTACACAAGCATTGCCCTAACTCAGAATGTATTCCAGCGGTGGGTGCTGAGATGCTAGCAAAGGCTGCGGTAGACCCAGGTTCCAGTGCGCTTCACCAAGAATTATTGAGCTCAACAAGAGGCATGACACAGTATTCAACGTATTTCCCTGAAGACGCTGAGTCTGTCACCGTCGCGCCTATTTTCTCAGTGTTTAAAGAGAAGTATCAAGCAACTCTGATCGCCATTGATACGGGGAGCGGTATTGAACTCAACCCAGAGTTAGATCAAGTGGTCAGCAGTGGCACTAAGCTGTTTTATATTGCTGATGAGCGAATTGATGACTTCGATTGGAAAGGCTTCTAAAGCGACTATTTTATTTCGTCTGAAAACTAAAAAAGGCCTCATAATGAGGCCTTTTGGCTTGTATAAAGCTAACTGTTATTGAGCTTCAGCCAGTGCAATGCCACGCTGCGTTAGTCCGCAAAGCATCACAGGAACAGCGTTAAAGATCTCTTCGAACTGCTCTAGGCCTTCGATGCCTTGCTCTGCAAGCGTAGCAATTGACGTTTCTGGATCGTAAAGCATGCTCAGTGACAGCAGGACACCGCCAACGAGTGCGTTATCTTCGCTCTCTTCAGGCATTAGTGTTTCCCAATCGTCGCGAGCAATCTGCCAGCCTTGAAGCAAGCCTTCACAAAAATCACGAGCGGCAGTGTTCACCACTTCTTCGTCGTCTAATTGACAAGCTTCAGGCCAAACCCAAGTCCCTTCAATCAGTTCTGGGCGGGTTTTATTCCAAAGCTCGATGATAACTTCAATGTAGCTTTCTAGCTGTTCACCATCCGTAAAAGGTGCGACTTCTTCGCCACCCCATAAGAACGGTAGCCACTCATGCGGGGTTAACACATTCGGTGCCGCTGCCATTGCAGTGACAAAGCCCATTGTTTTGTGTTCTGTGATTAGCTTTCCTTCCAACTCTGGAAGCGCAAGAATATCTTGTAAAGTCAAAGTGAGGTACCGTAAAAGGGAACATATTTGCGCTTATAGTACCAATGAACTTGTGCCAATCAAGCTTCAATCTAAAAAGGCTTGATGTCATGGATGATAAACACTAGGTTTAACAGAAAAGAAAACAATAAAAGAATTATGCAGATACGGTCGTCTTTAAAGAAAAAAAGCATGGTAGCGCTTGGATTATACCTTGCGATGTTTATTGCCATTGTCGGTAGTGTGACGTATTACGTCGTAGAATCCCCTGTGCGCGCCAAATTACAACAAAACCTCGACTTGCGTACGCAACTGTTATCCGCATTGATTACAGAGCCACTCAGTAGTTCTCGAGGCTTCGTAGACAGTCTCGTTGGGTTTGCTCAAGCGCATCGTAACGGTGATGATGTTATTCAGCTCTTTAAGTCCATGTTGGCGGCGAGCGACGATACGATTGTCAGTGCCGGTATTTGGCCCGAACCTTATGCGCTTGATTCTAAAAAGCTTCTCAACAGTTACTTTTTTAATAAAGCCGACGATGGAATAATCGACCAGATATATTCTTACAACAACCCCCAAAATGCCCCTTATCAAGAAGAGTATTGGTACACCTCTGTCGTCAACCAAAAACAAGGCACGATCTCTTGGAGCGATGTGTATATCGATCCATACACACACGTTCGAATGATTACGGCGTCTTCCCCTTATTATTACGACGGTACTTTTGCCGGTGTTGCCACGGTGGATCTCTCGCTCGAAGAGCTGCTTGGTTTTATCAAGAACCACGCCGAAGAATACAACCTTGGCATTACGCTCAGAGATAAGCTTAACCAAGTGTTGGTTTCGCATAACTTTAATCTCGTTGAAGGCATTTACATCAGTAGCAATCAATTTGGTGATTTCGGCTGGCAAGTGGATGTGGTGAACTCCAAATCACGAGTAGAAGACGAAGTGTTTCGTCAGGTGATGAGCATTGAAGGCGGTATTGTTCCGCTATTGCTACTTTGTGTCATGGCGGGGTATTACTTATTGAACCGTTATTTGATTAGTCCAATCACAAGGATTGCAGCACAGGTTGATAGTTCGAAAGCCGGCGAAATCATTGATGTGGATTACTCGAGTGATGACGAAATCGGCCATTTGATTAAAACCTTCAACGAAAAGACCATTTATCTCGAAGCGGAAAAGGTTAAAGCTCAGGCATCCACCAATGCAAAAACCGCTTTCCTTGCGACCTTGTCACATGAAATTCGCACTCCGATGAATGGGGTATTGGGTACCGCTCAAATCCTATTAAAAACGCCTCTAAATTCTGAACAAGAGAAGCATCTTAAGAGCTTGTATGAGTCCGGCGATCATATGATGACTCTACTCAACGAGATCTTAGACTTCTCGAAGATCGAGCAGGGCAGGTTGGATCTTGATGAAACGCGTTTCCCGCTTGATTCGATCATCGGCAGTATTAACAGTGTTTACTACACATTGTCTTCCGAGAAAGGGCTTCAATTCAAAGTGTACTCTGAGGTGACTTCGGGTCGTTGGTACTTCTCAGATAAAGCTCGCCTTCGCCAAATTTTGTTTAATCTATTGAACAACGCGGTGAAGTTCACCTCCAGAGGCTTTGTTGAGGTGTACCTGAAAGAAGTTGTAGAGGGGAGTGACACCTATCTGAGCATTCGAGTTCGTGATACCGGAATTGGTATTTCTAAAGAAGCTCAGAAGCGTATTTTTAAACCGTTTGAACAAGCGGAGTCTTCGACCACAAGGCGTTTTGGCGGTACTGGCCTTGGCCTCGCGATTGTGAAGAAAATTGCCCAGTTGATGGATGGCAGTATTACCGTCACCAGTGAAGAAGGGATAGGCACGAGTTTTGATGTTCGCTTGAAGATTCAGCCATGTCAGCCAGGAGAAATCGAGAGTTTGCCACATAAGAAGTTGGACTACTCTGGCTTAAAGGTACTGATCGTCGAGGACAACCGAACTAACACGGTGATCATTGAAGCCTTCATGAGCAGTAAAGGCTTTACCTGTAAGAGCGTCGAAAACGGTGAACTTGCGATACAAGCCGTGGTTGCTGAGCGCTTTGATTTGGTGCTCATGGATAACCATATGCCTGTGATGGATGGCGTTGAATCAACCACTGCTATTCGTGCTTTGATAGGCGATGTGTCATCGGTATTGGTGTTTGGTTGTACGGCTGATGTCTTTAAAGAGACTCGCGAGCGTATGTTGGGGGCAGGTGTGGATTATATTATTGCTAAGCCGATTGACGAGCGTGAACTGGATGATGCCTTGTTCCGCTATTCAAATAAGCTTTATCAATACCATGAAGTAAAAGCGGATGAGCTCGAAAGCCAAGACGTAAAACCACACGATTCGAAAAGTAAAAGCGAGTCACTGCCTAAACCTGATCTTCGCAACAAAGATAACACTGAAGAGCTGTTAGTGACGTTGTATGTGGCGCTAGAAGACAACAACCTAGAACTGATTCAATTTGCACTAGAGAGCCTACGTGTCCACGTTGAAGCTATGAACAACGCGGAACTTACTGAACAAGTCGATAAAGCGTTAGAGCAGGTTGCTTTAGGATCACCACCTACACAAGATGTCATTAATATCATTACTGTAAATCTACCCATGGCTTAAATGTTGTTTAATTACGGTAAGTAAATGACGAACTGTCCAATATTTGACCTTGGTTGGATTTTTTGGTGAAAGTGACTGCTTTTAAAGTGGTTTTTGGTTGTTAATTTACAACTTGATTTTTAATTTGGAGTGTATGACTACTAATCTTGTGATTTAATAGCGACATTATCTGGTGAGGTGCAAATGTGCCTTGTTTATATGTTACTAAATCACTAATTAAGCAGTGATATATTTTAGGTTTGTCGTCAATGAAGTCTCGTGGTCCATTTTGTATTCGAAACGCAGCTGCGGATACATTTGCTATGGTCGTTTTCTGTTTTATTTCTGGCATGATCGTAGAAGTGTTTATTTCTGGTATGACGTTTGAGCAATCTCTTGCTTCTCGAACGTTATCTATTCCTGTAAACATTGCTATCGCTTGGCCTTATGGCGTTTTTCGTGATTGGTTCTTACGCAATGGTGCAAAACTTTCAGAAAGCTCATTGATGAAAAACTTGTCTGATTTGATGGCATACGTGTTATTCCAGTCTCCAGTGTATGCGGGTATTTTGTTGGCAGTGGGTGCTTCAGGCGACCAGATCGTTACGGCTGTCACCAGTAATGCAGTTATCTCGTGCGGTATGGGCGTACTTTACGGCTACTTCCTCGATATGTGTCGTAAATGGTTTCGAGTTCCTGGCTACTATCAACAAGCTTAAGAAAAGCAACAAGCGTAAGTGCAGCGAAAGAATGAAATTTGGTTTGTTTTTGATCTAATGAGTTAATTTGTAATCGAACAAACCGAAAAAGGCACTTTTTTTGAGAATGCCCCTTGACCAAAGCAAGCAGAATCAATAAAGTAGCGCCTCGTTGAGTGACATGCTCAACACACAATTTGTGGAAGGATGGCTGAGTGGCTTAAGGCGCTCGCCTGGAAAGCGAGTATACGTTTATAGCGTATCTGGGGTTCAAATCCCCATCCTTCCACCACTATTCAAAACCCTAGCAGAAATGCTGGGGTTTTCTCGTTTTAGAGCCTCTATATCCCACCTCATCTGTATACCTCCCTAATATCCGTTCCTTTAATCATTGCTTTATAGTTATAATCTCTATTAATACCGTCGCAGAATTAACCATATTAGGTGTTTTTATCATAGATAATCGCTTGATTTTTTGGCGTGAACCTAGATTATTAATAGTACGCAATATTATGAATAATCTAACTATTAGGAATCCATAACCTCATGACAGAAACCCTAGTTTCTCCAATGCTCTCTTTTACGATCGCGATTTCATTACTGTTTATCGGTAAAGGTTTGATCGAGCGATCTGAAGTATTAAGAAAGTATTCACTGCCAGAGCCTGTGATTGGTGGCTTTGTCTGCGCAGCGACCGTAGCGGCGCTTTACTATATTTTTGAAATCCAAATCACCTTTAGCCTAGATGTCAGAGACTTTTTGCTCCTCTACTTTTTTGCTGGCATCGGGCTCCAAGCGGATATTAAAACACTGATTAAAGGCGGGCGACCGTTGTTCATCCTACTGTGTCTTGCTGCCATTTTTATCGTGTTGCAAAACGTAGTCGGAATGGCAGTCGCTTCTGGCTTTGGAATGGATGCGAAAGCAGGCTTGCTATCTGGGTCTGTTAGCTTGATAGGCGGCGTAGGCACAACGTTAGCGTGGGCGCCAATGTTTGTGGAAGAGTTTGGTATTGCTAACGCGCTCGAACTTGGTGTCGCTTCAAACACGGTTGGTTTAATTGCAGCGTGTGTGATTGGTGGCCCGATTGCCAACTACCTGCTCAATAAACACAAAGTAAGCCCTTCTAATGAAGAAGAGGTTACGGTTGGTGCATTCCAAGAGAGTGAAACAAAAACAGAGCTTAGCCACTACGGCGTTCTGTGGGCGTGGTTGATTCTTAACTTAACACTAATGCTGGGTTACAGCTTGAGTGAAGTTATCGACTCGATGGGCCTAAAACTGCCGTTATTCGTTAGCTGTTTAATCGCAGGTATCCTAATCGGAAACGTCGGTCGAGCACTGTTTAAGAAGCGTCGTACACAAGAGAAAATCGCTCAAGGCCGAAAAGGCTTAGCGATGATCTCTGATATCTGCTTAGGCATGTTCTTAACCATGGCATTGATGGGACTTCGCATCTGGGATCTCGATGGACTGTTTGGCTATATCTCTGTTGTCATGAGTATCCAGATCTTACTTTCGCTGCTGTTTACTGTGTTTGTCGTTTATTACTTGATGGGAAGAAACTACGACTCTGTGGTGATATGTTCAGGCTTCGGTGGTATCACTCTAGGCTCGACAGCAACAGCAATTGTGAACATGACCGCAGTAACTCACCGCTATGGCGCAAGCCCACAAGCGTTCATTGTGGTGCCATTAGTGTGTGGTTTCTTTGTTGATTTGATCAACGCGCTAGTGATCAGTTTCTTTGTCGGTATGTAAATGAAGCCAGTGCTTCGCATAAGTTGATGATTAGTAGCTTGTTCAACAAAGCAAGCTACTAGTGATCTAATTTTGTAATCTACCACTTTTGTTGATAATGCTAGGTATACATAACTCTATTATTTTTGTGGCTTTGATGAGCAATCTACTTACCTGAATGCTGTGAGTTTCGAAGCTAGTTGGCCAAATTCTTCCATTGCATCTCGCCATTGCTGTTTTAGACGGCTTTGTTTCCTAATTGGATCTCAGATAGAAACGGCCAGTATGGGTGATTATTA